>NZ_JBSFNN010000003.1:0-160698 GCF_053587115.1 Streptomyces sp. NPDC003697 | reverse complement strand
GACACTCTTTCCGTACACGAGGGTCTTCCGTTCTGCCGTGCCGGCCGGGTCGGCCTCGGCGTCGTAGCGCTCGAAGGCGGGCAGCGTCCAGTGCCGCGGGAATCGACCCGCGGGGGCGCCGCGCGCGTCACCCTCGCTCACCGCGCACCGTGCTGCCCGCCTACGGCTCGCCCACCTCGCGGGCGTACGGCGGCTCCGCGCCCGCCCGCGAGCACGTGACGGCCGCCGCGCGCGCGGCGAAACGCAGCAGACGAGTCCAGCCGGGGGCGCCGAGAGCCGCGAGTCCCGCGGGGGAGAGGGCGTCGTGTGCCGCAAGCCCGTGCAGCAGGGCCGCGTTGACCGTGTCGCCCGCGCCGATGGTGTCCACGACGTCGACCTTCTCGCCGGGGACGGAGTGCTCCGCGCCGTCCCGGGTGAAGGCCGTGAGCCCGTCGCCGCCGTGGGTGACCACCACCGCCGAGGGACCGGCGGCCAGCCACTCGCGGGGACTGCCGCCGAGCCACCGTGCGTCCTCCACGGACAGCTTCAGCAGCGACACCGACGGCAGCCAGCTCCTGAAACGCGCCCGGTAGGCGTCCGCGTCGGGGATCAGTCCGGAGCGGATGTTGGGGTCGAGTGCGGTGAACACGCCCCGGGCCGCAGCCGTCCGCATCAGCTCCTCGTAGGCGCTCGCGCCCGGCTCCAGGACGAGCGAGCACGTGCCGAAGGACACCGCGCGGGTGTCGGCGGGCAGACCGGCGGGGGCGGTGAACAGGCGGTCGGCGGTGCCGTCCACGTAGAACGAGTACGCGGCCGAGCCGTCGGCGCCGACGGTGGCGACGGCCAGCGTGGTCGGCTCGTCGCCGCGCTGCACACCGGAGACGTCCACCCCGGCCCGCCGCAGTCCGTCGAGGAGGGCTTCGCCGAAGGCGTCGGTCGAGGTGCGAGAGCAGAACGCGGTGGCCGAGCCGAGGCGCCCGAGGGCGACGGCCGTGTTGTACGGACCGCCGCCGAGCGCCGGCTTGAGCTGTGCGAGGGCCCCCGTGCCCTGCGGCACCAGGTCGATCAGGGCCTCACCGGCGACGACGATCACGAGTCGGTTCCTTTCGGCGGTTGCCGGGCCACGTCCGCCATCGTCGCCATCGCGTTCGGCTCCCCGGATCGCCCCTGCCGCCCCGCGTGCCCGTCGCCGGGGACGGTATCCGATCGGGCGCCGGACGTAAACGCTCGCGCAGTCGCTCGCGTCCCCACGGGGCCCCGTCGCCGGCCGTCCCGAACGGGTGGGTATCGTCGCGGTGCACAGCCCCCGGACCAGTGGAGATCCTCATGCCCGGCCGTCCCTCAGCGAGCCGCCGTACCGTCCTGCGCGGGGCGGCCCTCACGCCCGTGGCGGGACTGGGGCTCGCCGCCTGTGCGGCGGGCGGCGGCGGGTCGGCCTCCGCGGTACCGACGGCCCCCGTCCGGCTCGGCGCCGAGAGCGAGGTCGCCAAGGGCGGCGCCAAGCTCTACCGGGAGCACAACGTGGTGGTCAGCCGCGACACGAGCGGTGCCCTGAGGGCGTTCAGCAGCATCTGCACGCACGCCGGCTGTGCCATCGACAAGCTGCAGGGGACGACCCTCCTCTGCCCCTGCCACGGGAGTCGGTTCGACGCCACGACGGGCGAGGTGACGCAGTCCCCGGCCACCGAGGCACTGCGGGAGCTGCCGGTCCGCGCCGACAACGGCTCGATCGTGGCCGGTCCGGGCGCCTGACGGGGGCGGCCGGCCCGCCGCGGGCACCGGCGCCCACCGCGCACCGGGCCGCGCCACTCCGGCGCCGAGCCGCCGCGCCGTCTCCGCCCGCTCCCGTCCGCTCTCCGCTCGCAGCCGGGTCACTCCCAGTCCCAGCCGATGCCCACGATCCCCGACCGCACGCGCGGCTCGACCAGGTGGACGGAGCGGTGCCGTTCGCTGACCGCCAGGTCCTGGCGGCCGCTGCGCGGGGCCGCCGCCGAGTGCTGCGCGAAGCGGTGGCAGCGCAGGGGCAGGCCACCGGCGTCGAACCGCACCTGGAGGGCGTACTGCCCGCCCGCCGAGCCGAACCCGCGGATGTACTCGCGGGACACTCCCGCCGTGCCGTCCTCGACGCCGTAGCGGAAGAGGAAGGTGTCGCCGGCTCGCAGCCGGGTGTCGAAGAGGAGTTCGGCCACGAACACGCCCGTGTCGTGGTGCCAGCGGGTACGCCCGGCGCGGCAGTTCTCCAGGGCGTGCACGCGCATCCGCTCCGGCACGCAGCCCGGGTCACCGTGGTGGACGGCGAGGAAGCGGTCCACGCCGTGCCGGTGGGCGCGCACGATGTGCTGCGAGTCCCGTCCGGCGAGTTCCCGGCGCGCCCCGATGCGCACGCGCTCGTGGTGCCCGAGGGTGTGCAGTCCGCCGTCGAGCGGCGAGTCCAGCTCGGCCAGCAGCCGTTCCAGGACGTCCGAGGCCTCGACGAGGGAACGGTAGGAGCGGGCCTCGGGGCGGCGGGCGGCCGAGCGGTCCTCGGTGTCGGCGAGCAGCCGGATCAGCGACTCCTCCGGCAGGTGCAGTATCTCCTCCAGGGCGCGGACCGCCCGCAGCGACTCGGGGCGCTGCGGACGGCGGGCGCCCTGCTGCCAGTAGCTCAGGCTGGTGACGCCGACCCTGACCCCGTAGCGCGACAGGTGGTGCTGCACGCGCTGCAGCGGCAGTCCGCGGGCGGCGATGGCGGCGCGCAGTGCGACGTGGAAGGGGCCGCCTCGCAGGGCCGTGTCCAGTTCGGCGGTGGTGGCGTCCGCCTGCTGTGTGGCGTGCGGCATGCAGCGGCCTTTCTGTGAAGGTGTCACAACGGCTGGTCAGACCGTTCACGCGGGCGCCGGAGCCCGGGTCGGCGCGGAAACGGGGCTTTCCCACCTGCGCACGCCGTCGTATCAGGCCCCGAGTTCCCCGCATTGAAGCGTGTTGACCAGGTCCCGACAACACCTGTGACCCGGCGGCCGTGCCCTCCTGGCCGAGTCGGCACCCTGGTTCCGGCCGCAGGGCTTCCCTGGCGGCGGGCGGCAGGTCACCGTTCACCCTCCGCATCGGCGCACGTACGCGGTCCGCCGGGGCGCGCCTGCGGGCCGGGCGCGGCGTTGTCCACAGGCCCGTCGCGTTGTCACCTCGCGCCAGTAGGGTGTGAAACATGGCCGACCCCTCCAGCTACCGCCCCCAGCCGGGACAGATCCCGGACTCTCCCGGGGTGTACAGGTTCCGCGACGAGCACCGCCGGGTGATCTACGTCGGGAAGGCGAAGAGCCTGCGCCAGCGCCTGGCGAACTACTTCCAGGACCTGGCGAACCTCCACCCGCGGACCCGCTCGATGGTCACCACGGCCGCGTCCGTGGAATGGACCGTGGTGTCCACGGAGGTCGAGGCGCTGCAGCTGGAGTACTCCTGGATCAAGGAGTTCGACCCCCGGTTCAACGTCAAGTACCGCGACGACAAGAGCTACCCGTACCTCGCGGTGACGATGAACGAGGAGTTCCCGCGCGTGCAGGTGATGCGCGGCCACAAGAAGAAGGGTGTGCGGTACTTCGGGCCGTACGCGCATGCCTGGGCCATCCGCGACACCGTGGACCTGCTGCTGCGGGTCTTCCCGGTGCGGACCTGCTCGGCAGGTGTCTTCAGGAACGCCGCGCGCACCGGCCGCCCCTGCCTGCTCGGCTACATCGGCAAGTGCTCCGCGCCCTGCGTCGGGCGGATCTCCGCCGAGGACCACCGGGAACTGGCCGAGGAGTTCTGCGACTTCATGGCCGGCCGCACGGGCACGTACCTGCGCCGCCTGGAGATGCGGATGACGACGGCGGCCGAGGAGATGGAGTACGAGCGGGCCGCCCGCCTGCGCGACGACATGGAGGCCCTGAAGAAGGCCATGGAGAAGAACGCGGTCGTGCTCGCCGACGCGACCGACGCCGACCTCGTCGCCCTCGCCGAGGACGAGCTGGAGGCGGCCGTGCAGATCTTCCACGTCCGGGGCGGACGGGTGCGCGGCCAGCGCGGCTGGGTCACCGACAAGGTCGAGGAGGTCACCACCGGAGCCCTGGTCGAGCACGCCCTGCAGCAGCTGTACGGCGAGGAGACGGGGGACGCCGTGCCCAGGGAGGTCCTCGTCCCGGCCCTGCCCGATCCCGTGGAGCCGGTCCAGCAGTGGCTCACCGACCGCCGCGGGTCCAACGTCTCGCTGCGCATACCGCAGCGCGGCGACAAGAGGGCCCTCATGGAGACGGTGCAGCGCAACGCGCAGCAGGCGCTCGCGCTGCACAAGACCAGGCGCGCCTCCGACCTGACCACCCGTTCCCGGGCGCTGGAGGAGATCGCCGGGGCCCTCGACCTGGACAGCGCCCCGCTGAGGATCGAGTGCTACGACATCTCCCACCTCCAGGGCGACGACGTCGTGGCCTCCATGGTCGTCTTCGAGGACGGCCTGCAGCGCAAGAGCGAGTACCGCCGCTTCCAGATCAAGGGCTTCGAGGGGCAGGACGACGTCCGCTCCATGCACGAGGTCATCACCCGCCGGTTCCGGCGCTACCTCGCGGAGAAGGAGAGGACCGGCGAGTGGACCGAGGACCAGGACGTGCCCACGGAGGGCCAGGACGCCCCGGTCGGCGGCCAGGGCTCCATGGTCAACGGCTCCGCGGCCGCCCTCACCGAGGAGGACGGCCGGCCGAAGCGGTTCGCGTACCCGCCGCAGCTGGTCGTCGTCGACGGCGGGCAGCCGCAGGTCGCCGCCGCCCGCAGGGCCCTGGACGAGCTGGGCATCGACGACATCGTCGTGTGCGGCCTGGCCAAGCGGCTGGAGGAGGTCTGGGTGCCCGGCGAGGACGACCCCGTGATCCTGCCGCGCACCAGTGAGGGCCTGTACCTGCTGCAGCGCATCCGTGACGAGGCCCACCGCTTCGCGATCACCTACCAGCGCACCAAGCGGACCAAGCGTCTGCGGTCCAGCCCCCTGGACGACGTCCCCGGCCTCGGCGAGACGCGCAAACAGGCCCTCATCAAGCATTTCGGCTCGGTGAAGAAGCTGCGATCCGCGACAATCGACCAGATCCGCGAGGTTCCGGGTATAGGCCGCAAGACGGCCGAGACGGTTGCCGTCGCCCTCGCCCAGGCGGCCCCGGCCGCGCCGGCCGTGAACACGGCGACTGGAGAGATCATGGAAGACATGGACGACGCGGTGCCCGGGACGACGGCGGGCCCCGCGGGGGAGCCCGGGACCACGGGTGCCCCGGACGAACGACGGGGGCAGGAGACATGACCGAGCACGGCGAGCGGCCGACACCGGATCGAGATCGGGCGCTCAGGGAAACGCACGGCGAAACGGGAGAGGATGACGTCCGGCAGGACACGCCCCGGGGCGCCCCCGGGGGCTCTGCGCAGGACACCCCTCACGACAACGGAGCACAGGTGAGTACGGGCATCGACACCGTCGGGTTCCCCGAGGCGGCCATCCCCGAGCTGGTGATCATCTCCGGCATGTCGGGCGCGGGCCGGTCGACGGCGGCCAAGTGTCTGGAGGACCTCGGCTGGTTCGTCGTCGACAACCTCCCGCCGGCGCTGATCCCCACCATGGTGGAGCTCGGCGCCCGCTCGCAGGGCAACGTGGCGCGGATCGCGGTCGTGGTCGACGTGCGGGGCCGCCGCTTCTTCGACAATCTGCGCGAGTCCCTCGCGGACCTGGACACCCGTGGGGTCACGCGGCGGATCGTCTTCCTGGAGTCCTCCGACGAGGCCCTGGTACGTCGCTTCGAGTCGGTGCGCCGTCCGCACCCCCTGCAGGGCGACGGCCGCATCGTCGACGGCATCGCCGCCGAACGGGAGCTGCTGCGCGAGCTGCGGGGCGACGCCGACCTGGTGATCGACACCTCCAGCCTCAACGTGCACGAACTGCGCGCCAAGATGGACGCCCAGTTCGCCGGCGAGGAGGAGCCCGAGCTGCGGGCCACCGTGATGTCCTTCGGCTTCAAGTACGGCCTCCCGGTCGACGCCGACCTGGTGGCGGACATGCGCTTCCTGCCCAATCCGCACTGGGTCCCGGAGCTGCGGCCGTTCACCGGCCTGAACGAGGAGGTCGCCGGCTACGTCTTCAACCAGCCAGGCGCCAAGGAGTTCCTCGACCGCTACGCGGAGCTGCTGCGGCTCGTGGCGGCCGGATACCGGCGCGAGGGCAAGCGCTACGTGACCATCGCCATCGGCTGCACGGGCGGCAAGCACCGCTCGGTGGCCATGTCGGAGAAGCTCGCCGCGCGGCTCGCGGCCGAGGGAGTGGAGACCGTGGTCGTACACCGGGACATGGGGCGCGAGTGACCGGACGTACTCCACGGCTGGGCAGGCTGCGCCGGACCGTGCCCGAGGGCCGCTCCGGCCGCCCGGCGTCCGAAGGGCGCGCCGGCCGCCCCGCCGAGGCCCGCGGTGGCAGGCCGCGCCGGCGTGGCGCCCAGCCCAAGGTGGTCGCCCTCGGAGGCGGAATGGGCCTGTCCGCCTCGCTGGCGGCCCTGCGGCGGATCACCGGCGACCTCACCGCCGTCGTCACCGTGGCCGACGACGGCGGCTCCAGTGGGCGCCTGCGCGACGAGCTGGGCGTGCTGCCGCCCGGCGACCTGCGCAAGGCGCTGGCCGCGCTGTGCGGCGACGACGACTGGGGCCAGACCTGGGCCCGCGTCATCCAGCACCGCTTCACCTCCCAGGGCGACCTGCACGACCACGCGGTCGGCAACCTGCTGATCGTGGCGCTCTGGGAGCAGCTCGGCGACCACGTCAAGGCCCTGGACCTGGTCGGCAAGCTGCTCGGCGCGCACGGCCGGGTGCTGCCGATGTCCGCCGTGCCCCTGGAACTCCAGGCACTGGTCAAGGGCCACGCCCCGGAGCGGCCGGACGACGTCGACACCGTCCGCGGCCAGGCGACCGTCGCGCTGACCCGGGGCGAGGTCCAGTCCGTGCACCTGGTGCCGAACGACCCGCCGGCCGTCCCGGAGGCCGTCGAGGCGGTCCTGGACGCGGACTGGGTGGTGCTCGGCCCCGGTTCCTGGTTCTCCTCGGTCATCCCGCACCTGCTGGTCCCCGAACTCCTGGACGCCCTGACGACGACGAAGGCGCGCCGGGTGCTCTCGCTGAACCTCGCACCGCAGCCGGGAGAAACCGCGGGGTTCTCCCCGCAGCGTCATGTGGAGGTTTTGGGACGACACGCCCCTAAACTCGCCCTGGACGTGGTGCTGGCCGACGAGGCCGCCGCGCCCGACCGCGAGGTCCTCGCCGAGGCCGCCAAGCGGTTCGGCGCCGCGGTCGAGCTGGCGCCGGTGGCCAGGGGCGACGGAACTCCCCGGCACGACCCGGAGCTGTTGGCCGCCGCGTACGACCGTATTTTTCGGATGCATGGAAGGATCGGCCCATGGCGATGACGGCAGCGGTGAAGGATGAGATCTCCCGGCTCCCCGTCACCCGGACCTGCTGCAGGAAGGCGGAGGTCTCCGCCATTCTGCGGTTCGCCGGCGGCCTCCATCTGGTGAGCGGGCGCATCGTGATCGAGGCGGAGCTGGACACCGCGATGGCGGCCCGCCGCCTCAAGCGGGACATCCTGGAGATCTTCGGTCACAGCTCCGAGCTGATCGTGATGGCGCCCGGCGGACTGCGCCGCGGCTCGCGCTACGTCGTGCGCGTCGTCGCCGGCGGCGACCAGCTGGCCCGTCAGACCGGCCTGGTCGACGGCCGGGGACGCCCGATCCGCGGCCTGCCGCCGCAGGTGGTCTCGGGGGCCACCTGCGACGCCGAGGCCGCCTGGCGCGGGGCCTTCCTGGCGCACGGCTCGCTCACCGAGCCCGGGCGTTCGTCCTCGCTCGAGGTGACCTGCCCGGGGCCGGAGGCCGCACTCGCCCTGGTCGGCGCCGCCCGCCGGCTGTCGATCGCCGCCAAGGCCCGCGAGGTGCGCGGTGTGGACCGGGTCGTCGTCCGCGACGGGGACGCCATCGGGGCGCTGCTGACCCGCCTGGGCGCCCACGAGTCGGTGCTGGCCTGGGAGGAGCGGCGGATGCGCCGCGAGGTCCGGGCCACGGCGAACCGTCTGGCCAACTTCGACGACGCCAACCTGCGCCGCTCGGCGCGCGCCGCCGTCGCCGCCGGTGCCCGCGTCCAGCGGGCCCTGGAGATCCTCGGTGACGACGTGCCCGAGCACCTCGCGGCCGCGGGGCGGCTGCGCATGGAGCACAAGCAGGCCTCCCTCGAGGAACTGGGCGCACTCGCCGACCCGCCGCTGACCAAGGACGCCGTCGCCGGGCGTATCCGCCGCCTGCTGGCGATGGCCGACAAGCGCGCCGCCGACCTGGGTGTTCCGGGCACGGAGGCCAACCTCAGCGAGGAACTCGCCGACAACCTCGCCGGCTGACACGTCCTCGGCGTCCGCCGTACGCACGCCAGGCGCACGGACGGATGCCCACACTGACGGACGGAAGCCGCCCGTACGGGCACTGGCCACGCGCACGGAGGGCAGCCGCGGGCACTGGCCACGGACACGACTGAGGCCGCCCGCACGGACCGAGGCCGCCCGGCACGGACGGAAGCCGCCCGCACGGGCGCCGCTCACGCACTGACGCCGGTCACGCGCACCGACGCGAGCCGCCCGGCGGGCACGGCCGGCCCCCGCACGGGTGTGACCGTCCGGGCGGACGCGGGCTGGGTGCCCGCCGATCCGACCGCGGCACGGCTGCGGCGGGCGCCCCGTCGCGCTGACCCATCCGCACGGACGTGAGCCGCTCGCCCCGACTCCGGCCCACCCCGCGAGCCGGCCGCGCGGAGGCACCCCCGGCGTGCCGGACCACGCCGGCGCGCGTGAGCTCCTCGTCCGCCGGCGGGTGCGGCAGGGCCGCCGCCGCACCGCCCGGCGTACGGAACTCCTCCCGGACCCACGGTCCCGCCGCAGGTCCCGTCGGCCTCCACCCGCCGGTGCCGACACCCCTTCCACGGTCTTCGGGCACCGGCGTCCTCCTGTCCTGAAGCGTCCTTGACCCCGTCCGGGACCGACACGAGCCTGGCAACCATTCGTCACTGTGGCGGACCACCGTTAGGGGGGGTCATGAGACACAGAGCGAGATCGATCCTCGCTGTCGGCACGCTCCTGCTCGGCGGAGCGAGCCTCGCACCCATCGCCCAGGCGCAGAGCGGAAGTCCCGGCCGGCCGGACCCGGACGAGGTCAGGGTCTTCCGTGCCGATGTCACCGCACGGCAGTTACCCCTGCTGCTGAAGGCCGGTCAGGACGGCCACGAACTCGGCGAGCGGGTGACCGGCACGGGCCGCACCACCGTCGAGGTCCAGCTCACCGAGGCCCAGGCCGAGAGGCTCGGACGACAGGGCGTCCACCTCACCGAGCGGGCGTTGTCGGCCGCCGCCAGGCGGCGGGTGGAGGTCGCCTCCCAGGGCGTCTTCCGCCCCTACAGCGGCAAGGGCGGGCTGAAGGAGGAGATCCTCGCGGCCGCCCGGTCCCACCCGGGCCTGGCCAAGGTCGTCTCGATCGGCCGGACCGTGCGCGGCCAGGACATCCTCGCGCTCAAACTGACCCGCAACGCGAGGACGTCCCGGGACGGCTCCAAGCCCGCCGTGCTGTACATGTCCAACCAGCACGCCCGCGAGTGGATCACTCCGGAGATGACCCGGCGGCTGATGCACCACTACCTGGACAACTACCCCACCGACCGGCGGATCAGAGGGATCGTCGACTCGACCGAGCTGTGGTTCGTCCTCTCGGCCAACCCCGACGGCTACGACTACACCTTCAAGGACGCCGGCACCCGCCTGTGGCGCAAGAACCTGCGCGACGTCAACGGCGACGGCGTCATCTCCACCGGCGACGGCGTGGACCTCAACCGCAACTTCGCCTACAAGTGGGGGTACGACGACGAGGGTTCGTCCCCCAACCCCACCAGCCAGACCTACCGCGGCGCGGCCCCGGCCTCCGAACCGGAGACCCGGGCGCTGGACCGGTTCGAGAAGCGCATCGGCTTCACGTACGGCATCAACTACCACTCCGCCGCGGAACTCCTCCTCTACGGTGTCGGCTGGCAGGTGGCGACCCCGACCCCGGACGACGTCCTCTACCGGGCGCTCGCCGGCACCCCGGACAAGCCGGCGATCCCGGGTTACCGCTCGCAGGTCTCCTCGGAGCTGTACACCACCAACGGCGAGGCGGACGGCCACGCGGCGAACGTCAACGGCATGGGGATGTTCACCCCCGAGATGTCGACCTGTCAGACCGCATCCGACGCCGACCCGGACGACGAATGGAGGGCGGCCGACTGCCGCTCGGTCTTCACCTTCCCCGACGACGAGAAGCTGATCGAGCAGGAATTCGAGAAGAACGTCCCGTTCGCGCTCTCCGTCGCCGAGACGGCCTCCCACCCCGACCGGCCATCCTCCCCGGTCGGCCTGACCGCCCCGGACTTCACCCCGGCGGCCTTCCCCGTGTCGTACGCCGGCGGCGCCGGCCAGCAGGTCTCGGCCGTCGTCCGCAAGTCCGTGCGCGACAAGAGGCTCGGCTACCGCGTCAACGGCGGACGCACCCGCACGGCGGCGCTCAGGCCGTGGCAGGGCGGCGAGACCTACGGCGGTGAGGACGACCTGTACTTCGACGAGTACCGGGCCACGGTCCGCGGCGCCGTCCCGGGGGACAGGGTCGAGGTGTGGTTCACGGGCCGGTCCGCCGGCGGCAGGAAGGTGGCCGGCGGGCACTTCACCTACCGCGTGGCCCGGCTGCCGGGGGCGGACACTCTCGTGGTCGCCGAGGAGGACACGGCCGCGAAGCAGGCGCGGACCTACGTGGACGCGCTGCGCGCCAACGGCCGCCGGGCCCTGGTGTGGGACGTCGCCACCCAGGGCGCGCCGGACGCGCTCGGCGTGCTGAAGCATTTCCGCACGGTCGTCCACTACTCCGGCGTCCGCGGCCCGGGCCAGGCCACTCAGCTCCAACTGCGCGCCTACCTCAACGAGGGCGGACGTCTGATCGAGGCCGGCGAGCGGGCCGGCGGCAGTGTGGATCTCGGCGGCGGCGCACTGTCGGACGACTTCAGTCAGTACTACCTGGGCGCGTACTCGCGCACCTCGACCTCCGGCGCCACCGGCTTCACCGGCTCCGCCGAGCTCGCGGGCTTCTCCGGCGCGCTCACCGGCGCGCCCGGCAACCCGCTGGACGAGGCGGGCACGTACGCGGTGACCTCCGAGGAGCTGCCGGTGGCGGCCTACCCGCAGTTCGCCAGCGCCGGTGCCGGCCGGTTCGCCGGCACCGTCAATCCCTACGGGCCCTACACGGGCTCCGGCATGGCCGCCGCGGTCCACACCGACGACGCCTACAAGCGCCTCACCCGGACGATCGACCTCTCCCATATGGGCGCGGCCGACCGGCCCGCGCTGCGCACCCGGCTGCTGTGGGACACCGAGCCGGGCTACGACCACGCCGTCGTGGAGATCCACACCGCCGGGGCCGACGACTGGACGACACTCCCGGACACGGCCAGCAGGAGCGGTACGGCCGTGCCCGAGGAGTGCGGGGGCGGGTTCCTCGTCGGGGAGCACCCGTGGCTCGCGCACTATCTGACGCTCACCGGCCCCGGCTGCACGGCGACCGGGACCAGCGGGTCCTGGCACAGCTTCACCGGGTCGTCGAACGGCTGGCAGCAGGTGGAG
Source organism: Streptomyces sp. NPDC003697 (assembly GCF_053587115.1). Lineage (NCBI taxonomy): Bacteria > Bacillati > Actinomycetota > Actinomycetes > Kitasatosporales > Streptomycetaceae > Streptomyces > Streptomyces sp. NPDC003697. Next base: position 149,015 of record NZ_JBSFNN010000003.1, on the reverse strand, counting down.
TTCGACCTGAGCGCCTACGCCGGAAGGACGGTCGAGGTCTCTCTCGCCTATGTCACCGACCCGGGCACCGGCGGGCGCGGTGTCCTCGCCGACGACGCCTCGCTGGTGACCGCCGGCGCGGTGCGGGAGACCGAGGGGTTCGAGACGTCCCTCGGCCCGTGGAAGGTGCCCGGGCCGCCCGCGGGCAGCCCCGCCGTCCTCAAGGACTGGGCCCGCTCCGGAACCCTCTTCCGCACCTACGGAGCGGTCACCACGGACCGGACCGTGCTGCTCGGTTTCGGCCTGGAGCACGTGCCCTCGGCGGCGGACCGGGCGGCTCTGACGAGGAGGGCGCTCCGGGCACTCGGCAGGTGAGCGGAGAGGCGCTCAGGGGCGCCCGGCGGGTGCGTCGACCACCGTGCCCAGGGCACTCGACAAGTGAGCCGAGGGGCTCACGAAAGAGTGACCAATGCGGGCATCACGCAACGACATAAGGCAGCCGATCGGAGTGATCCGGTCATCGCTCCCGTGGCGGTCCGTACCCCTACTGACGGGTACGGACCGTCGGGCCGGGTAGGCGGCGTCTCAATGTCACCCCGGGGGCCCCAGAGAGGTAGGGTCGGGGTTGGTCGGGGACATCCCATACAGCTCGCCGGCGTCGAAACCGGCGTACCAACGAGGAGATCGGTTCGTGACGATCCGCGTAGGCATCAACGGCTTTGGCCGCATCGGTCGTAACTACTTCCGCGCGCTGCTGGAGCAGGGTGCAGACATCGAGATCGTGGCTGTCAACGACCTGGGTGACACCGCGACCACCGCTCACCTGCTGAAGTACGACACCATCCTGGGCCGCCTCAAGCAGGAGGTCTCCCACACCGCCGACACGATCACCGTCGACGGCAGGACCATCAAGGTCCTCTCCGAGCGCAACCCCGCCGACATCCCGTGGGGCGAGCTGGGCGTCGACGTCGTCATCGAGTCCACCGGCATCTTCACCAAGAAGGAAGACGCCGAGAAGCACATCGCGGGCGGCGCCAAGAAGGTCATCATCTCGGCTCCCGCCAAGAACGAGGACGTCACCATCGTGATGGGCGTCAACCAGGACACGTACGACCCGGCGAACCACCACGTCATCTCCAACGCCTCCTGCACCACCAACTGCGTGGCGCCGATGGCGAAGGTCCTCGACGAGAACTTCGGCATCGTCAAGGGCCTGATGACGACGGTGCACGCCTACACCAACGACCAGCGCATCCTGGACTTCCCGCACAAGGACCTGCGCCGCGCCCGGGCCGCCGCCGAGAACATCATCCCGACCACCACGGGCGCCGCCAAGGCCACCGCGCTCGTGCTGCCGCAGCTCAAGGGCAAGCTGGACGGCATGGCCATGCGCGTCCCGGTCCCGACCGGCTCGGTCACCGACCTCGTCATCGAGCTCAGCCGCGAGGTCACCAAGGAGGAGGTCAACGCCGCCTTCCAGAAGGCCGCCGAGGGCGAGCTGAAGGGCATCCTCGAGTACACCGAGGACCCGATCGTCTCCTCCGACATCGTCCACGCCCCGGCGTCCTGCACCTTCGACTCCTCCCTGACCATGGTTCAGGAGGGCAAGAACGTGAAGGTCATCGGCTGGTACGACAACGAGTGGGGCTACTCCAACCGTCTCGTCGACCTGACGGTGTTCGTCGGCAACCAGCTCTGATCGCCGTAGCAGGCACCGCCATGTGAGAGCAGGGCTCGGGCAGCGCGAACTTGCTGTCCGGGCCCTGACTCGCGTATGGATCGACCAGCCCTCCGCACGATCAAGAGCCCCGACCAGGAGTCCTCCCAGATGAAGACGATCGACGAACTTCTCTCCGAAGGCGTGGACGGCAAGCGCGTGTTCGTCCGCGCCGACCTCAACGTCCCGCTGGCCGACGGCGTCATCAGCGACGACGGCCGCATCCGCGCCGTGCTGCCCACCGTCAGGGCCCTCGCCGAGGCGGGTGCCAAGGTGGTCGTCGCCTCCCACCTGGGCCGTCCCAAGGGCGCCCCGGACCCCGCCTTCTCGCTGCGGCCCGCCGCCGAGCGGCTCGGTGAACTCCTCGGCGCCCCCGTGGCGTTCGCCGAGGACACCGTCGGCCCCGCCGCGCACGCCGCCGTCGACGGCCTCCGGCCCGGCCAGGTCGCCGTCCTGGAGAACCTGCGCTTCAACGCCGGCGAGACGTCCAAGGACGACGCCGAGCGCGGCGAGTTCGCGGACCGACTTGCCGCCCTCGCCGACGCGTACGTGGGTGACGGCTTCGGCGCGGTGCACCGCAAGCACGCCTCCGTGTACGACCTGCCGGCCCGGCTGCCGCACTTCGCCGGCTACCTCATCGTCACCGAGGTCGGCGTCCTGAAGAAGCTCACCGAGGACGTCGAGCGGCCCTACGTCGTCGCGCTGGGCGGCGCCAAGGTCTCCGACAAGCTCGCCGTCATCGACCGGCTGCTCGGCAAGGCCGACCGCCTTCTCATCGGCGGTGGCATGGCCTACACCTTCCTCAAGGCCAAGGGCTACGAGGTCGGCATCTCCCTGCTGCAGGAGGACCAGGTCCCGACCGTCGCCGAGTACATGGAGCGCGCCGAGAAGAACGGCGTCGAGCTGCTGCTCCCGGTCGACGTCGTGGCCTCCACCGAGTTCCCGGACCTCAGGACCAAGGCCCCCACCCGGCACGTCGTGGTCGACGCGGACAAGATCCCGGCCGACCACGAGGGCCTCGACATCGGCCCGAGGACGCGCGAACTGTTCGCGTCCAAGATCGCCGACGCCGCGACCGTCTTCTGGAACGGTCCGATGGGCGTCTTCGAGCACCCCGACTACGCCGAGGGCACCAGGGCCGTCGCACAGGCCCTCGTCGACTCGAACGGCTTCACCGTCGTCGGTGGCGGCGACTCCGCCGCGGCCGTCCGTACGCTGGGCTTCGACGAGTCGGCATTCGGCCACATCTCGACCGGAGGCGGCGCCTCCCTCGAATACCTCGAGGGCAAGACGCTCCCCGGCCTCGCCGCACTGGAGGACTGAACCTGATGAGCACGCGCATGCCGCTGATGGCGGGCAACTGGAAGATGAACCTCAACCACCTCGAGGCCATCGCCCACGTCCAGAAGCTCGCCTTCGCCCTTGCCGACAAGGACTACGAGGCCGTCGAGGTCGCCGTCCTGCCGCCCTTCACCGCCCTGCGCTCCGTGCAGACCCTGGTCGACGGCGACGACCTGCGGATCAAGTACGGCGCACAGGACGTCTCGCAGCACGACGCCGGTGCCTACACCGGCGAGATCTCCGGCCCCATGCTGGCCAAGCTGAAGTGCACCTACGTGGTCGTCGGCCACTCCGAGCGCCGCCGGTACCACCACGAGACCGACGAGCTCGTCAACGCCAAGGTCAAGGCCGCCCGCAAGCACGGTCTGACCCCGATCCTGTGCGTCGGCGAGGAGCTGGAGGTCCGTGAGGCCGGCCGGCACGTCGCCCACACCCTCGGCCAGGTCGAGACCGGCCTGAAGGACCTCCCGGCCGAGCAGGTCGAGTCGGTCGTGATCGCCTACGAGCCCGTCTGGGCCATCGGCACCGGCAGGGTCTGCGGTGCCGAGGACGCGCAGGAGGTCTGCGCCGCCATCCGCGGCAAGGTCGCCGAGCTGTACTCGCAGGACGTGGCCGACAAGGTCCGCATCCAGTACGGCGGGTCCGTGAAGTCGGGCAACGTCGCCGAGATCATGGCCCAGGCCGACATCGACGGTGCCCTGGTCGGCGGTGCCTCGCTGGACGTGGAGGAGTTCGTCAAGATCGTCCGCTTCCGCGAGCAGTGAGCCCCTCGGTGAGTAGGCCGTAGCGGCGATCCGTCGTACTCTTGCGGGGCATGGCAGGCGTCCGTCCGCCATGCCCCGTCGTCCATCCGAATCCGAGGAAGTTGGTCCAGCCGTGGTTTTGGGGTTCTCGATCGCCCTGATCGTCTTCAGCCTGCTGCTGATGCTGCTGGTGCTGATGCACAAGGGGAAGGGTGGCGGCCTCTCCGACATGTTCGGTGGCGGCATGCAGTCGTCCGTCGGCGGCTCCTCGGTCGCCGAGCGCAACCTCGACCGGATCACCGTGGTGATCGGTCTGCTGTGGCTCGCCTGCATCATCGTGCTCGGCATCCTGATGAAGGCGAACAACTGACGTCGGCGAGAACCGTACATTCCGCTGATAAGGCCCCATGTTCGGACCGCGCCCGTGAGCGCGGCCTATCATGGGGCTTGCGTCTGGATGTGGGGGCCGGTAACTCCAATCACTGGACGCGCGTTGGGCCTTACGTAGACTGAGGCGCTCGCAGCGAAGCGGAACGCCGACTCGCTTCGCGGCACCATGACGCAGGGAGTTACGACCGTGGCAAGTGGCAACGCGATCCGAGGAAGCCGGGTCGGGGCGGGGCCGATGGGCGAGGCCGAGCGCGGCGAGTCCGCGCCGCGTCTGCGCATCTCCTTCTGGTGCTCCAACGGGCACGAGACACAGCCCAGCTTCGCCAGCGACGCGCAGGTACCCGAGACGTGGGACTGCCCGCGCTGCGGCTTCCCGGCCGGGCAGGACCGGGACAACCCGCCGGACCCGCCGCGCACCGAGCCGTACAAGACGCACCTCGCGTACGTACGGGAGCGGCGCAGCGACGCGGACGGCGAGGCGATCCTCGCCGAGGCGCTCGCCAAGTTGCGGGGCGAGATCTAGGCGGGGTCCGCCCGCCGGCCCTCCTGTGCCGCCCTGACGCGAACGGACCCGCGGATCACGCGTTGTCCGAGGTCCGACCTGCCGCCCTGCCGACTTGCCGATCTGCCGGCCGGCGCCCGGTCCGGCACGTCCCGCGCCCGGGCCGACGGCCGCCGCCGGCACCCGTTGTCAGTGGCGCCTCCTACGGTGTGTGCATCGGGCATCGTGAGGGGGAAGGCCGTGACGGGGACAGGGACGACACTGACCGGCGCGCCCGCGTGGCGCGGCGGCTTCGGGCGGCTGTGGAGTGCCGCAGTGCTGTCCAGCTTCGGTGACGCGCTGCGTGCGGCCGCGCTGCCGCTTCTCGCCGTCTCGGTGACGGACCGGCCCCTGCTCATCGCGTCGGTCACGGCCTGCGGCTACCTGCCCTGGATCGTCTTCGGCCTGCTCGGCGGCGCCGTCGCCGACCGGGTGGACCAGCGGCGCGCCATGTGGACGGTCGACGTGGTGCGGGGCCTGCTGGTGGGCGGGTTCGCCGTGGCCGTCGCCCTCGGACACGTCTCGATCGGCCTGCTCGTCGCACTGGCCTTCGCCCTGACCACCCTGCAGACGCTGTTCGACAACGCGGCCACCGCTCTGCTGCCCGGGCTGGTGGACCGTGCGGCACTCGGCAGCGCCAACGCCCGCCTGATGACCGGTCAGCGCGTCGCCGGCGGACTGCTGGGCGGCCCGGCCGTGCCGCTGCTGCTCGTGGTCGGTGCCGCCGCCCCCTTCGCGGCCGACGCCCTGACGTTCCTGGTGGCCGCCGCTCTCGTGGCCTCCCTGCGCGGCGTCGCCCCGCGGCGCAGGCCGGCACCCGCGGGCAGCACCCTGCGCCGGGAGATCGTCGAGGGCCTGCGCACGCTGGGACGCGACACGGCCCTGCGTGCCCTGTGCGGGGCGACCGCCCTGTGCAACGTCGGTATGGGCGCGCTCATCGCCACACTCGTCGTCCTGGTGACCGGATGGCTGGACGCGGGCACCGGGGGATACGCGGCGGCGACGACCGCGTACACGGTCGGCAGCCTGGCCGGGGGAGCGGTCAACCGCCGGATCACGGACCGGCTGGGCCGGGTACGGGCCGTCCTGCTGGCCGGAGCGGTGCAGATCGCCGCCCTGACCGTGATGGGCACGGTGCGGAGCCTCGCCGTGCTCGTGGCCGCTCTCGCCGTGTTCGGGTTCATGGGCATGGTGTGGAACGTCAACACGACGACGCTCATGCAGCAGCGCAGCCCCGCCGAGATGCTGGGCCGGGTCAGCGCCGCCTTCCGCACCCTCGCGGTCGCCGGAGCCCCCCTCGGCGCCCTGCTCGGCGGCGCCGTCGCGACGGCGTGGGGCCCGAACGCCCCGGCACTGCTCACCGCCGCCTTCTTCGTTCTGTCCGTCACCTCGTTGATACCCGTGCGCGAGCCGGACGTAGTCCTTGTTGCGCAGGACGACGAAGTGACGACCGCTCACGCCGACCGCTGACCGCCTGCCTCGGGGCGGCGGCGCAGGTCGCAGCGAGCACAGGGAGAAAGACAGAGGTCCGACATGAACGCAGACGGCCGTACCAGGCTCGACCACACACCCGAGTGGACCGCGCTGGCCAAGCACCGCGAGGAACTCGCCGGCATCCACCTGCGGGAGCTGTTCACGGCGGACCCGGACCGCGGCGCGCGGTACACGCTCCAGGTCGGCGACCTGTACATCGACTACTCCAAACACCTCGTCACCGACGACACACTGCGGCTGCTGCGCGAACTGGCGGAGGCGACCGGCGTGTCCGGGTTGCGCGACGCCATGTTCCGCGGCGAGAAGATCAACGTCACCGAGGACCGCGCCGTGCTGCACACCGCGCTGCGCGCCCCCCGGGACGCGGTGGTCGAGGTCGACGGCGAGAACGTGGTGCCGAGGGTGCACGCGGTGCTCGACCGGATGGCCGGCTTCGCGGATCGTGTGCGCGCGGGCGAGTGGACCGGCCACACCGGCAAGCGCATCCGAAACGTCGTCAACATCGGCATCGGCGGCTCCGACCTCGGGCCGGCGATGGCCCACGAGGTGCTGCGCCCCTGGACCGACCGTGACCTGACGGTCCGCTTCGTCTCCAACGTCGACGGCGCCGACCTGCACGAGGCCACCCGCGACCTCGACCCGGCCGAGACGCTGTTCGTCGTCGCCTCGAAGACGTTCACCACCATCGAGACCGTCACCAACGCCGGCGCGGCCCGCAACTGGCTGCTCGACGGGCTGGACGCGGGCCCGGAGGCCGTCGCCCGGCACTTCGTGGCCCTGTCGACCAACGCCGGCAAGGTCTCGGCGTTCGGCATCGACACGGCCAACATGTTCGAGTTCTGGGACTGGGTCGGGGGCCGGTACTCCTACGACTCGGCCATCGGCCTGTCGCTGATGATCGCCATCGGCCCGGACCGTTTCCGGGAGATGCTCGACGGCTTCCGCACCGTGGACGAGCACTTCCGGACCGCGCCCGCCGAGTCCAACGCGCCGCTGCTGCTGGGCCTGCTGGGCGTCTGGTACGGCAACTTCCACGACGCCCAGTCGCACGCCGTGCTGCCCTACAGCCACTATCTGTCGAAGTTCACCGCCTACCTCCAGCAGCTGGACATGGAGTCCAACGGCAAGTCGGTCACCCGGCTCGGGCAGCCCGTCGACTGGCAGACCGGACCGGTGGTGTGGGGCACGCCGGGCACCAACGGCCAGCACGCCTACTACCAGCTCATCCACCAGGGCACCCGGCTGGTCCCGGCGGACTTCATCGGCTTCGCCGCACCGGTGGCCGAGCTGAGCGGCGAACTCAGGGCCCAGCACGACCTGCTGATGGCCAACTTCTTCGCCCAGACGCAGGCCCTGGCCTTCGGCAGAACACCGGACGAGGTGCGCGGGGAAGGGGTGCCGGAGGAACTGGTGCCGCACAAGACCTTCCGGGGCAACCACCCGACGACGACGATCCTGGCGCGGGAGCTGACGCCGTCCGTGCTCGGCCAACTCGTCGCCCTCTACGAGCACAAGGTGTTCGCCCAGGGAGCGGTGTGGGACATCGACTCCTTCGACCAGTGGGGCGTGGAGCTCGGCAAGGTCCTCGCCCGGCGCGTCGAGCCCGCCCTGATCGAGGGCGCCGAGGTCGAAGGGCTGGACGCCTCCACGACGGCGCTGGTCGCCAGGTACCGGGAGCTGCGCGGCCGACGGTGACCGGCCCGGCGCGTCCGGGACGCGGCGCACCGGCGGCCCGGCTCCGCCGGTGCGCCGCCACGGCCTCCGGTCAGGCGACCGCGCTCAGGGTGTCCGCGAGCCTGCGGCGGGCCGCGCGGGCGGCGGGCAGGGCGGCGAGGACGGCGGCCCCCAGCACGGCGGCCGTCCCGAACAGCAGCAGGAGCAGCGGGGACGGGCTCCGGGCGATGCCGGCGCCGATGCCGCTGGAGCGGCCCTGGGCGTCGATCAGCCAGTGGGCCAGCGGCAGTCCCAGCGCGGTACCGGAGACGACCGCGACCAGGGCGGTGCAGCTCGTGGCGGTGACGGTGATCCCGGTGATCTGGCGCGGGGACAGCCCGACCGCCTTGAGCGCCAGCAGGTCCCGTTCGCCCTCGCGGACGGCGCCGCCGATCGCCGTCAGCAGCTCCAGCAGCCCGATCAGGGCCAGCACGCAGACCAGTCCGGCGACGACCGCCCGCAGTGAGGACAGCCCGTCGGCCGGGTTGGTCACGGCGTGCACGTCCACATGGCCGTGGCCGGCCGCGGACACGGCGGCGGCCACCCGCTCCGGATCGGCGCCCGGACGCAGGCGCAGCTGGTACATGCTGGGTGTCAGCCGCGGGTCGTTCTCGCGGAGCGTGTCCAGCGAGGTGGAGATGACCCGGCCGGCGTTCTCCGGCTCGATGCTGCGGCCCACGATGTGCAGGATCTGCGGCTGGTCGCCGACGGTCATCCGCACCCAGTCACCGACGCGCACGTCCAGCAGGTCCAGCAGCCCCTGCCCGGCCACCGCCTCGTCCGGGCCCCTGGCCGGGCGGCCCTCGGCGACGGTGAAGGGGTACGGATCCCGGCGCGTACCGAGACCGCGCAGGGCGATGGTGGCCGTCTGACCCGGGACCAGGGCGGCCACCTCGACGCCCTGGTGGACAGCGGTCACCCGTGGCTCGCGCTCCAGCAGGGCCCGCAGCTCCCGGTCGCCCAGCCCGCTGTCCGCGCGGACGGTGAGCGCCGCCGGCAGGCCCACCTGGTCCGGGCGGGCGTGGAACCGGTCCATGGTGGTCCACGCGCTCATCGCCACCACGATCAGCAGCAGGGGCAGAGCCAGCCGCCCCGCCGTGGCGAGCGTGCGCGGGCGGCGGGCGAACGCCTTGTGCCCGCCCAGCACCAGCGCGGGCGGCAGCCGCAGCCCGAGGGCCCGCCGCGCCACGCCCGTCAGCCGCCCGCCGGGCGGGGCCGACGGACGGGGCACCGGAACCGGGGGCACCCGACCCGCCCGCCAGGCGGCGAGCCCGGTGACCGCGCCGATGAACAGCACCGTGCCCGCCGGCACCGCGACCAGCGCCACGGTGTGCCCGGGCAGGCCCTGCCACACGCCGACCGCGTCGCCGAGCCGGCCGGGGACGCGGGTACCGAGCCACTGGCCGGCCGCCGCCGCGGCGACGGCGCCCAGCAGGGCGTAGGCGACGTGCTGGAGCAGGAAGATCCGGACCACCTGCCCCGGTGTGAAGCCGATCGCCTTCAGCACCGAGATGTCCCGCAGATGACCGCGGATCCGCGTGCCGATCGCGCCGTGCACGGCGAACCCGGCGGCGGCCAGCGCGCCCAGGCCGAACAGGCCCAGCACCTGGCCGAGCAGCCGGTCCCCGCCCTGCGCCTCGGCCCGCGCCTGCTGCCAGGTGGAGACCTCCCCGACCGCTCCCGCGCCGAGCACGGTGACCGCGCGCTGGACGGCGTAGTCGGTGTCGTCCGGGTCGGTCAGACGCAGCCCCGTCACCCGGCCGTCCGGGTCGCGCACCGCCGACGGCAGCGCCCACACCAGCCCCGGCTGCTCGCCGGGCCGGTAGCGGGGCTCGGCGCTGTCGGCGACACCCACCACGGTCAGTGTGCGGGAGGTGCCCGGCAGGGCGAGCGCGTCCCCGGGTTCGGCCAGCAAGGCCCGCGCGAGACGGCTCTCCAGGACCACCCCGTCGGGCTGCCCGGGCTCCAGCCAGTGGCCGGAGACCAGCAGCGGACGGCCCACGTCCGGCCGCCCGGGCAGGCCGCGCAGTTCGACCGCGGCACGGGTGCCGCGGGCGGAGACGGTCGCGGACTCGGTGGGGTAGGGGCCGGCGACGGAGGCGACGCCGTCCAGCGCGGTGAGGCGGCCGGTGTCGGCGGAGGGGGCGGTGTGCAGCCAGACGTGGGCGCCGCGGGACTGGGTGAACACGCGCTGCCAGGGGTTGGTCGCGTAGCCGAACAGCGCCGTGGCCAGCAGCAGCGAGGCGACGATGCCGGCGGTGGCCAGCACGAGGAACAGCGCCTCCCCGCGGTGGGTGCGCAGATCGGAGTGCGCCCAGCGCAACGTGGCTCGCACGCCCTCAGCTCCTCGGCCCGGACGCGCGCGTCAGGTGGTCGTACACCGCACTCAGTCCTTCAGCTCCAGTACGCCCGAGATGCCGGCCCCGCGCGACGGCGCGCCGTCCAGCTCCGCGTCGTCCACGATCCGGCCGTCGAAGAAGCTGATCACCCGGTCCGCAGCGCTCGCCAGCCGGGCGTCGTGGGTGACCAGGACAATGGTCTGGCCGCGCTGGTGGAAGCGCGTCAGCAGCCGCATCACCTCGCGGGTGCCCTTGCTGTCGAGGCTGCCGGCGGGCTCGTCGGCCAGCAGCAGCGGCGGGTGGTTGACCAGCGCCCGCGCCAGGGCGACCCGCTGCTGCTCGCCGCCGGACAACTCGCCCGGCATGCTCCGTTCCTTGCCCGTCAGTCCCAGCTCGGCCAGCAGTTCCTCACGCTCGGCGCGGGCCCGGCGGGGCGAGCGGCCGGCGAGCAGCGCGGGCAGCTCGACGTTGTCGGCGACCGACAGGTTGGAGACCAGGTTGAAGAACTGGAAGACGATGCCGATGCCGTTCCTGCGCTCCTCCGCCCAGCGCGCCTCGGAGTAGGAGTCCGTGCGGCGGCCGTCCAGCCGGATGCTGCCCGCGTCCGGGCGCTGCAGACCGCCGAGCAGGTGCAGCAGCGTCGACTTGCCGGCTCCGGAGGGGCCCGTGACCGCCACGAACTCGCCACGCCGCACGGCCAGGTCGACCCCGCGCACGGCATGCGCGGGCGCGCCCTCGCCGTGGTGGGTCTTCACCAGTCCCTCGGCCCGCAGCAGCACAGGGGGGCTGTCGCTCACTCCAGCTCCTCCAGTTCCTCCTGGCACCGCTCCAGCCAGTCGAGATCGGCCTGCAGGTGCAGCATCGCGCCCTCGATGAGCAGATGGGCGATTCGGTTGTCCCGGCTCTCGGCCGCGGCCAGCTTCGACAGGTCGCGCATGGTGTTGAGGTACTGACGCCGCTGCTTGTTGATGAGGGCGATCTGGTCGGCGAGGCCGGTCTGCGGGGCGAGGGCGAGCTTCATGAAGAACTCGTCCCGCACCCGCGGCTCGTCCGCCGTCTCCTCGTACCAGGCGCGCAGCGCCTCCCGCCCGGCGTCGGTGAGGCGGTAGATCTTCTTGTTGGGCCGGCCCGACTGCTCGACCTCCTCGCCCTCGATCAGTCCCGTCTTCTCGAGGCGGGAGAGGGTGACGTAGATCTGGCCGACGTTGGGCTGAGGGTACGCGGCACCCAGCAGTTGCTCAAGGTCCTGCTTCAGCTCGTAGCCGTGGGCCGGGCCGCGTGCGAGGAGAGCCAGCAGGGGCAGGCGCACTCGTGCTCTCCTCTTCGCATCCTGGGTAATGTGCCGCAGGCCCTAGTATCGCTGATACCTAACGGGTATACATGGCCTCTTACCCGGGCGAGGGTGCCCGGTGCCGGTGTACAGGGAGGAACCTATGCGGTGGATACACGCCGCCGGTAGGGGCCTCCTCGTCCTCGCCGTGGTCCTCACCGGATACGTCGCCTCCGGCGCCCGCGCCGACCAGCGCGGCGAGGGCGGCCGCGGCCCGCTCACCCTGGCCACGGCCGGCGACCTCACCGGCTACCTCGCCCCCCTGCTGGGAGGCTGGAACCGCGCCCACCCCGGCGAGCGGGTCACCCTCGTCGAGCTGCCGGACTCCGCCGACGAGACCTACGCGCAGATGACCACCGACCTGCGGGACGGCGACGGCGGCCGGTTCGACGTCCTCAACATCGACGTCAACTGGACCTCGGAGTTCGCGGCGGCCGGCTGGATCCGCCCGCTGCCGCGGGACCGCTTCCCGCTGGACACGTTCCTGCCCCCGGTCGTGGGCACGGCCACCTACGACGGGCGGCTGTACGCCGTTCCGTACGTCACCAACGCCGGGCTGCTGCTGTACCGCAAGGACGTCCTCGCAGAGGAGGGCGTCCCCCCGCCACGCACCTGGGCGGAGCTGGAGCGCGACGCGGCGACGATCGCGCCCCGGCACGGACTCGGCGGTTATGCGGGCCAGTTCCTGCCCTACGAGGGCCTGACCGTCAACGCGGCCGAGGCCGTGTACTCGGCGGGCGGCAGCGTCCTGGGCGACGAGGGCACCCGGGTGACCGTCGACTCCGCCGCGGCGCGCGAGGGCATCGGGTTCCTCGCCCGCGGCGTGCGCGAGGGCTGGATCCCGAAGGAGGCGCTCACGTACAAGGAGGAGGAGTCCAAGCAGGCCTTCCAGGACGGCCGGCTGCTCTTCCTGCGCAACTGGCCGTACGCGTACGCCGTGGCCTCCGCCCCGGGATCGAAGGTCGCCGGCAGGATCGGCGCCGTGCCGCTGCCGGGGCCCGACGGGCCGGGCACGAGCGTCCTGGGCGGATCGAACCTGGCCGTCACCACGCACGCGCGGCACCCCGAGTCCGCAGCGCGCCTGATCGCCTACCTGACCGGCGAGCGCGTCCAGCGCCAGGTGCTGACCCGCGGCGCCCTGCCGCCGGTGCGTGCCGCGCTCTACGAGGACCCCGAGCTGGTGCGGCGGTTCCCCTACCTGCCGACCCTGCGCACCGCCGTGCTCACGGCCGCTCCCCGTCCCAAGAGCCCGCACTACGACCAGGTGAGCCTGGTGGTGCAGGCGGTGGTGCACGACGCACTGACCGGACGTCAGACACCCGAGGCGGCCGTCCGGCGGCTGGCGCGCGAGCTGGCAGCCATCTCGCGCCGCGGCTGAACCGCTCACCCCTTCCTGCTTACCTGTTAGGTAACGCGCACATCTCAACTGCACGCAAACCGAACCGGTATGCCCCTTTTTAGGGGCGTTGGCGCGCCGACAGCATCGTGCACGTTCGTTGACACCCTCGTGACACCTCTACCTAACATGCATGCATAACAGCGCGCCCCGGTCGGGGCCGCCCGGCACGCACAGACAGGTCAACGGGGTGAGTCCCAAGCCCATACCCGCCCACCGCTGGTGGCGCGACGCGGTGATCTACCAGGTGTACGTCCGCAGCTTCCTGGACAGCACCGGCGACGGCATCGGCGATCTGGCCGGTGTCCGGGCCGGCCTGCCGTACCTGAAGAAGCTGGGCGTCGACGGGATCTGGCTGAGCCCCTTCTACCCCTCGCCGCAGCACGACCACGGCTACGACGTGGCCGACTACTGCGACGTCGACCCCACCTTCGGCGACCTCGCCGAGTTCGACCTGCTCGTGGCGACCGCCCGCCGACTCGGCGTCAGGGTGCTGCTGGACATCGTCCCCAACCACTGCTCCAGCGAGCACCCATGGTTCCGCGAGGCGCTCGCCTCCCCGCCCGGCAGCGCGGCCCGCGCCCGGTTCCACTTCGCCGACGGCCGCGGTCCTGGCGGCAGCGAGCCGCCCAACAACTGGCACGCCATGTTCGGCGGCCCGGCCTGGACCCGGATCACCGAGGCGGACGGCCGACCCGGCCAGTGGTACCTGCACATGTTCACGCCGGAGCAGCCCGACTGGAACTGGCGCACCCCCGAGGTCGCCGCCGAGTTCGACCGGGTGCTGCGGTTCTGGCTCGAGCGCGGGGTCGACGGCTTCCGCATCGACGTCGCGGCCGGCCTCTTCAAGCACCCCGCCCTGCCCGACTCCCCGGACCCCGAGGCCGACGCCCGCACCCGCGACTCGGTCAACCCGCTCGCCTGGAACCAGCCCGAGGTGCACGACGTGTGGCGGCACTGGCGGGCGGTGTGCGAGGAGTACACGGCACGCGACGGCCGCGAGCGCCTGCTGGTGGGCGAGGTGTCGGTGCCGACCGCCCGCGAGCACGCGCGCTACGTCCGTCCGGACGAACTCCACCAGGCGTTCTTCTTCGACCTGCTCAGCGCCCCCTGGGACGCCGACGCCTTCCGCAAGGTGATCTCCGAGGCCATGCAGGACATCGCCGGCACCGGGTCGACGGTCACCTGGGTCCTGAACAACCACGATCAGGTCCGTACCGTCACCCGCTACGGCGAAACGACCCCGGCGGGCAGCGGTCTGGGCGCCGCCCGGGCCCGCGCCGCCGCGCTGCTCATGCTGGCGCTGCCCGGGGCCGCGTACATCTACCAGGGCGAGGAACTGGGCCTGCCGGAGGTCGTCGACCTGCCCGACGACGTCCTCACCGACCCCATCTTCCGCCGCACGGGCAGCCGCGCCCGGATCCGCGACGGCTGCCGGGTGCCCCTGCCGTGGTCGGGGCAGGCCTCGCCGTTCGGCTTCACCTCCGGTGCCGGGGGCGCCAAACCGTGGCTGCCCCAGCCGGAGTGGTTCGCCGAGCACGCCACCGACCGCGCCCTCGCCGACACCCGCTCCTTCTGGCACCTGTACCGCGACGGCCTCCACCTGCGCGCCTCACTGCCGCAACTGGGCGAGGGCACGCTGCGGTGGCTGGACACCCCGCCCGGCGTCCTCGGCTTCGTCCGCGGCGACGGTCTCGTGTGCGCCGTCAACTTCGGTACGGCGCCCACTCCCGCGCCGGTCCCCGGCACCCCGCTGCTGGCCAGCGGCACCTGCCCGCCCGGCGTGCTCGCCGGGTCCACCGCCGCCTGGTGGATCACGGACGACAGCACGTCCTGATCAACCGTCAGTCACCAACCCGGTCACCAACCCGGTCACCAACCCCTGAAGGGACATCAACGATGATGCGACGACGTACCACCCTGCTCACCGGCTGCACCGCCCTGGCCCTCGCGCTCGGCGCCACCGCCTGCGGCGGCGGCCCCGTCACCGCGGGCGGCGGCGACAAGGCGCTCAGCGGCCAGACGGTCACCGTGGCCGGCGTCTGGTCGGGCACCGAGCAGAAGAACTTCCAGAAGGTGCTGGACGCGTTCACCGAGAAGACCGGCGCCAAGACGCAGTTCGTGTCCACCGGCGACAACGTCTCCACCGTCGTCGGCAGCAAGATCGAGGGCGGCAACGCGCCCGACGTCGTCATGGTCCCGCAGGTCGGCGTGTTGCAGCAGTTCGCGAAGAAGGGCTGGCTCACGCCGCTGTCCGCCACCGCCCGGCAGTCCGTCGACGCGGGCTTCGCCCCCGTGTGGAAGAACTACGGCAGCGTCGACGGCACCCTGTACGGCCTGTACTTCAAGGCCGCCCACAAGTCGACCGTCTGGTACAGCCCCGACGCGCTCACGCAGGCCGGCGTCACCCCGCCGAAGACCTACGCCGAGATGCTGAAGGCCGGGCACACGGTCTCCGACTCCGGGCTCGCCGCGTTCGCGGTCGCCGGCCAGGACGGCTGGACCCTCACCGACTGGTTCGAGAACGTCTACCTCTCCCAGGCCGGCCCCGAGAAGTACGACGCCCTCGCCGCCCACAAGCTGAAGTGGACCGACGCGAGCGTGGTCAAGGCGCTCGGCACGCTCGGCGAGCTGTTCAAGGACAAGCAGCTCATCGCCGGCGGGCAGAACACGGCCCTCAACACCGACTTCCCCGGCTCGGTGGAGAAGGTGTTCGGGCCCAAGCCCCTGGCCGGCATGGTCTACGAGGGCGACTTCGTCGCGGGCGTCGCCAAGGACCAGTTCGGCAGGACCGTCGGCAAGGACGCGAACTTCTTCCCCTTCCCGGCCGTCGACGGCGGCACGGCACCCGTGGTCAGCGGCGGCGACGCGGCCGTCGTGCTGAAGGACGGCAAGCACGCCCGGGCCGGCATGAAGCTGCTGGAGTACCTGGCGACCCCCGAGGCCGCGGCCGTGTGGGCGAAGGCGGGCGGCTTCCTGTCCCCGAACAGGAAGCTCGACCTCGCCTCCTACGGCGACGACGTCACCCGCGCCACCGCCAAGTCCCTGGTCGACGCCGGCGACTCGGTCCGCTTCGACATGTCCGACCAGGCACCCGCGGCGTTCGGCGGCACCAAGGGCACCGGCGAGTGGAAGCTGCTGCAGGACTTCCTGCGCGACCCCTCCGACCCGAAGGCGACCGCGGCGAAGCTGGAGGCCGCCGCGGCCAAGGCCTACCAGGGCTGAGCCGCGATGACCGCCATCACTCCCGTGAAGGAGAAGGGGGCGAGCCCCCCGCCCGCCGCCGGGCCCGTCCCCCGCCCGGGGCGCCCGCGGCGGCGGGGGCGGGTCGCCGCCGTGCTGTTCGTCCTCCCCGCGCTGCTGCTGCTCGGCGCGCTCGTGGTCTACCCGGTGCTGTTCTCCGTCGGGCGGAGCTTCTTCGACGCCTCCGGCACCCGGTTCGTCGGCGGCGGCAACTACGCCGAGATGTTCCGCGACCCGGCGACGCTCAAGGCCATCCGCAACACCACGATCTGGGTGGTCGTGGCCCCGGCCCTGCTGACCGGCCTCGGCCTGATCCTCGCCGTTCTGGTGGAGAAGGTCCGCTGGGCGACGGCGTTCAAGCTGCTGCTGTTCATGCCGATGGCGGTGTCCTTCCTCGCCGCCGGCATCATCTTCCGGCTCGCCTACGACGAGGACCCCGACAAGGGCGTGCTCAACGCCGCCGTGACCTCGGTGCACGACGCCTTCACCACCACGCCGTCCTATCCGACGGCACGGGCCCGCACGGGGCTCGGGCTGAACCCGGACGGCGACGGCTCCTACGCGACCGGCGCGAGCCTCTCGCCGGGCGACGCGGTGACGCTGCCCATGGTCGGCGTGCTGCCCGGGGACCTGTCCCGGGACGCCGAACCCGCGTCCGGGGCGGCCGGGCGGAAGGCCGCGCCGGACGAGATCCGCGGTGTGGTCTACCTCGACTTCACCCCCGGCGGGGGAGGAAGGCAGGGCGCGGTCGACCGGTCGGAGAGCGGACTGCCCGGCATGGAGGTCCAGGCGGTGCGCGGCGGACGGACGGTCGCGAGCGCCACGACGGCCGCCGACGGCTCCTTCCGCTTCTCCGGGCTCGACACCGGCGCGTACGCGGTGAGGCTGCCGGCGTCCAACTTCGCGGCGCCCTACCAGGGCGTCTCCTGGCTCGGCCCGACCCTCGTCACTCCGGCGATCATCGGGGCCTACCTGTGGATCTGGACCGGTTTCGCGATGGTCCTGATCGGCGCGGGCCTGTCCACGCTGCCCCGGGACGCACTGGAGGCGGCCCGGATGGACGGGGCGAACGAGTGGCAGATCTTCCGGCGCATCACGGTCCCGCTGCTCGCCCCGGTGCTGACCGTCGTCTTCGTGACCCTGGTGATCAATGTGATGAAGGTCTTCGACCTCGTCTACATCATCGCGCCCGGGCCGGTGCAGGAGGACGCGACCGTGCTGGCCACCCAGATGTGGCTGGTGTCGTTCGGCGGCGGCAACAACCAGGGCCTCGGCAGCGCGCTCGGGGTTCTCCTGCTGCTGCTGGTCGTCCCCGCGATGGTCTTCAACGTCCGCCGCTTCCGAAGGAGTCAGCGATGAACGCGGTCAGGCGGGGCCTGGGCAACGGGCTCGTGCAGGCCTTCCTGGTGCTGGTCGGGCTGGTCTGGCTGACGCCGCTGGCGGGACTGTTCCTGTCCTCGCTGAGGTCCGCCGCAGACACCGCGAAGGGCGGCTGGTGGACGGCCCTGGCCAGTCCCGGGCAGCTGTCCTTCGACAACTACGCGGCCCTGCTGGAGAACGCCGGCATCACCCGGGCGTTCTGGAACACGGTGCTGATCTCGGTGCCCACGACGGCGCTCGTCGTCGTGATCGCCGCGCTGGCCGGATACGCCTTCGCCTGGCTGGACTTCCCCGGCCGGGAGCCGCTCTTCCTGCTGGTGGTGGCCCTGCTGGTGGTGCCCGTGCAGATCGGGCTGCTGCCGGTCGCCAAACTCTTCGGCCTGCTGGGCCTGTTCGGGACCATCCCGGGCGTCGTCCTCTTCCACGTGGCCTACGGGCTCCCGTTCGCGGTGTTCCTGCTGCGGAACTACTTCGCCGAGATGCCCAAGGAGATGCTGGAGGCCGCGCGGATGGACGGCGGCAGCGAGTGGCGGATCTTCACCCGGCTGGTGCTGCCCGTCGGGCGGCCCGCGATCGCGAGCCTGGCCATCTTCCAGTTCCTGTGGGTGTGGAACGACATGCTGGTGGCGCTGCTGTTCGCGGACAGCTCCTCACAGCCGCTGACCGTCCAGCTCCAGTCGCAGATCCGGCAGTTCGGCAGCAACATCGACGTGCTGGCGCCGGGGGCGTTCCTGTCGCTCGTCGTGCCGGTCGTGGTGTTCTTCGCGTTCCAGCGGCACTTCGTGCAGGGCGTGATGGCCGGGTCCGTGAAGTAGCGGAGGCGGTGGCCGGGGGCCGGCGTGGGCGTTCCCGGCCCGCGCCGGCCCCCGCGCGAACCCGCACCCGCGCGAACCCCGTACACGAACGAACCCGTCCACGCCTCGGGCGTGGACGGGTTCGCGCGGTCACGCGGACGCCGGCGGGTACAGCGATCTCGGCAGCTGCGAGGCCGCCGCCGTGTCCAGCAGCCACAGGGTGCGGGCCCGGCCCCGGGCGCCCGCCGCGGGAGCCTGTATCTCACCCGCGCCCGACAGCGCCATCGCCACCGCGTTCGCCTTGTCCTCACCCGCCGCCAACAGCCACACCTCGCGGGCCGCGCGGATCGCGGGCAGCGTGAGGGAGATCCGGGTCGGCGGCGGCTTCGGAGCGCCGTGCACCCCCACCACGGTGCGCTCCGTCTCCCGCACCGCCGGGTGCTCCGGGAACAGCGAGGCCACGTGCGCGTCCGGGCCCACGCCCAGCAGGAGCACGTCGAACGCCGGGACGCCGCCGTGGTTGCCGGGGCCGGCCGCCCGGGCCAGCTCCTCGGCGTAGCCCTCCGCCGCCGCCTCGACGTCCGAGCCGAACGGTCCGTCCGACGCGGGCATGGCGTGCACGCGCTTCGGGTCCAGCGGAACGGAGTCCAGCAGCGCCTCGCGGGCCTGGGTGACGTTGCGCTCGGGGTCGCCTTCCGGCAGGAACCGCTCGTCGCCCCACCACAGGTCCAGCCGGCTCCAGTCGACGGCGTCCCGGGCCGGTGCCGCCGCCAGCGCGGCCAGCACGCCGTTGCCGTTGCGGCCGCCGGTGAGGACCACCGACGCCGACCCCGTGGAGATCTGCGCGTCGACGATCCGCGTGATGAGGCGGGCCGCGGCGGCCTGCGCCATCAGGTCCTTGTCGCGGTGGACGACCAGTTGCGGAGTGCTCACTTCGCCGCCGCCTCCCGTGTCGCCACCCTCTCGGCGCCGCCGGAGGCCGACCGCTGGGCCGGGCCCTTGGCGACGTCGTCCTCCGGCTCCGGCACCGCGACCGGCCCGCCGGTCGCCGGCGCCCCGAGCAGCCGGTGCACCCCGAACCTCAGCGCCGAGGCGTACGTGTCGTCCGGGTCCAGACGCCGCAGCTCCTCCGCGATCAGCTCGGCCGTGTCCCGCCGCTTGAGCGCCACCGCGCGCTCCGGCTGTCCCTCGATGGCCAGGGTCGCCAGCCGGCCGTCGCCGCGGTCCAGGGCGATCGGGCCGCAGGTGGTGTCCATGCGCACCGCGGTCAGGCCCGGCCCCGCGGACACGGTCCGCCGCACCGGCACGTCCAGCCGGTCCGCGAGCCACATCGCGAGCAGTTCGCAGCTCGGGTTGAACTCCTCGCCCTGCACCTCGACGGCCTGGACCTCGCAGGTCACCTGGTCGAGGGCCGCGGCGAGCATCGACCGCCAGGGCGTGATGCGGGTCCACGACAGGTCCGTGTCGCCCGGCGTGTACGCCTCGGCCCGCGCCGCCAGGTCCCGCACCGGGTCCTCGGAGGCGTAGGTGTCGGTGACCCGGCGCTGCGCCAGTGCGCCCAGGGGGTCCTTCGCGGGGTCGAGGGGGGCGCTCACCGGCCACCAGACGACCACCGGCGCGTCCGGCAGCAGCAGCGGCAGGACCACCGACTGGGCGTGGTCGACGACCTCGCCGTGCAGCCGCAGCACGACCGTCTCGCCCGTGCCCGCGTCCGCGCCGACCCGCACCTCGGCGTCCAGACGCGAGGACGTGCGGTCGCGCGACGTGCGCGAGACGCGCTTGACGACCACCAGCGTGCGCGAGGGGTGTTCGCGTGAGGCGTCGTTCGCGGCCTTCAGGGCGTCGTAGGCGTTCTCCTCGTCGGTGACGATGACCAGCGTGAGCACCATGCCGACGGCCGGTGTGCCGATGGCCCGGCGGCCCTCGACGAGCGCCTTGTTGATCTTGCTGGACGTGGTGTCGGTCAGGTCTATCTTCATGGCCGGCGCCAGCTCCGTCCGTCTCGTGCGAGCATCTCGTCCGCCTCGGCCGGCCCCCACGTGCCCGACGGGTACTGCGCGGGCCTGCCGTGCTGGTCCCAGTACTCCTCGATCGGGTCGAGGATCTCCCAGGACAGCTCGACCTCCTCGGTGCGCGGGAAGAGGTTGGAGTCGCCGAGCAGGACGTCCAGGATGAGCCGCTCGTACGCCTCCGGGCTGGACTCCGTGAAGGACTCGCCGTAGGCGAAGTCCATCGACACGTCCCGGATCTCCATCGACGTGCCCGGCACCTTGGATCCAAAGCGGACGGTGACGCCCTCGTCCGGCTGGACGCGGATGACGACCGCGTTCTGGCCGAGCTCCTCGGTGGCGGTGGTGTCGAAGGGGGAGTGCGGCGCCCGCTGGAAGACCACGGCGATCTCCGTCACGCGGCGGCCGAGCCGCTTGCCGGTGCGCAGGTAGAAGGGGACGCCCGCCCAGCGGCGGTTGTCGATGCCCAGCTTGACCGCCGCGTAGGTGTCGGTCTTCGACGCCTTGTCGATGCCCTCTTCCTCGAGGTAGCCGATGACCTTCTCGCCGCCCTGCCAGCCGGCCGCGTACTGCCCGCGCACGGTGGAGGCGCCGAGGTCCTTCGGCAGCCGCACGGCACCCAGCACCTTGGTCTTCTCCGCGGCCAGCGCGTCGGCGTCGAAGGAGGAGGGCTCCTCCATCGCGGTCAGCGCCAGCAACTGCAGCAGGTGGTTCTGGATGACGTCGCGAGCGGCGCCGATGCCGTCGTAGTAGCCGGCGCGGCCGCCGATGCCGATGTCCTCGGCCATCGTGATCTGCACGTGGTCCACGAAGGACCGGTTCCAGATCGGTTCGAACATCTGGTTGGCGAAGCGCAGCGCCAGGATGTTCTGGACGGTCTCCTTGCCCAGGTAGTGGTCGATCCGGAAGACCTGGTCCGGGGCGAAGACCTCGTGGACGATCGCGTTGAGCTCCTCGGCCGACTTCAGGTCGTGGCCGAAGGGCTTCTCGATGACCGCGCGCCGCCAGGACCCGCCCGTCTGGTCGGCCAGCCCGTGCTTCTTCAGCTGCTGGATGACCACGGGGAAGGACTTCGGCGGCACCGACAGGTAGAAGGCGAAGTTGCCGCCCGTGCCCTGGGCCTTGTCGAGCTCCTCGATGGTGCCGCGCAGCCGCTCGAACGCCTCGTCGTCGTCGAACGTGCCCTGTACGAAGCGCATCCCCTGGATGAGCTGCTGCCAGACCTCCTCGCGGAAGGGCGTCCGCGCGTGCGCCTTGACGGCGTCGTGCACGACCTGGGCGAAGTCCTCGTGCTCCCAGTCGCGCCGGGCGAAGCCGACGAGCGAGAAACCCGGCGGCAGCAGACCCCGGTTGGCGAGGTCGTAGACGGCGGGCATGAGCTTCTTGCGGGACAGGTCGCCCGTGACGCCGAAGATGACCAGGCCCGACGGCCCCGCGATGCGCGGGAGCCGTCGGTCGGCGGGGTCACGGAGCGGGTTCGCTCCGGTACCGGAAGGCCGGGACAAGGTCTCAGCCCTCCGCGGGGGCGAGGCGCTGGAGCTCCGCCTCGGTCGACTTGAGCAGGTCGTTCCAGGACGTCTCGAACTTGTCGACGCCCTCGTCCTCCAGCAGTCGGACCACCTCGGCGTACCTGATGCCGACCCTCTCCAGCGCGTCGAGGTCGGCGCGGGCCTGCTCGTAGGTGCCCCTGATGGTGTCGCCGCGGATCTCACCGTGGTCGGCGGTGGCCTCCAAGGTGGCCTCCGGCATGGTGTTGACCGTGTTCGGCGCCACCAGTTCCTCGACGTACATGGTGTCCCTGTACGCCGGGTCCTTCACCCCGGTGGAGGCCCACAGCGGACGCTGCTTGTTCGCGCCCGCCTTCTCCAGCGCGTTCCAGCGGTCGGAGGCGAAGACCTCCTCGAACACCTGGTAGGCCAGCCGCGCGTTGGCGATGCCCGCCTTGCCGCGCAGCGCCTTGGCCTCGTCGGTACCGAGCGCGTCGATCCGCTTGTCGATCTCGGTGTCCACGCGGGACACGAAGAAGGAGGCCACGGAGTGGATCCGCGACAGGTCCAGGCCCTTCTCGCGCGCCTTCTCCAGGCCCGTGAGGTAGGCGTCGATGACCGCGCGGTAGCGCTCGAGGGAGAAGATCAGCGTGACGTTGACGCTGATGCCGTTCGCGATCGTCTCGGTGATCGCCGACAGGCCCGCCTGGGTGGCGGGGATCTTGATGAGCGCGTTCGGGCGGTCCACCAGCCAGGCCAGCTGCCGCGCCTCGGCGACGGTGGCCTTCGTGTTGTGCGCGAGGCGCGGGTCGACCTCGATGGAGACCCGGCCGTCCCGGCCGCCGGTGGCGTCGAACACGGGGCGCATGATGTCGGCGGCGTCCCGGACGTCCGCCGTGGTGATCATGCGGATCGCCTCTTCGACGGTGACCCTGCGGGCGGCGAGGTCGGACAGCTGCTGGTCGTAGCCGTCGCCCTGCGAGATGGCCTTCTGGAAGATCGTCGGGTTGGTCGTGACGCCCACGACGTGCTGCTCGTCGATCAGCTCGGCGAGGTTGCCGGACGTGATCCGCTTGCGCGACAGGTCGTCCAGCCAGATCGCGACGCCTTCGTCGGAAAGGCGCTTCAGTGCGTCTGTCATGGGATGAGTCATCTCCTACGTGTCGTATATGAGCGTCAGCGCTGGGCGGCGGTGAGAGATTCCCGGGCCTTGGCGGCCACGTTCTCCGCGGTGAATCCGAATTCGCGGAAGAGGACCTTGGCGTCGGCGGAGGCACCGAAGTGCTCCAGGGACACGATGCGGCCGGCGTCTCCCACGTACTTGTGCCACGTGAGCCCGACACCCGCCTCGACCGCGACGCGCGCCCTGACGGCAGGCGGCAGGACGCTGTCCCGGTACCCCTGGTCCTGCTCCTCGAACCACTCCACGGACGGCATGGAGACCACGCGGGTGGGGACGCCGTCGGCCTGGAGCTGCTCGCGCGCCTCGACGGCGACGTGCACCTCGGAACCGGTGGCGATCAGGATCACCTGCGGCTCGGCGCTCTCCCCTCCGGGCCCCTCGGCCTCGAACAGGACGTAGCCGCCGCGCGCGGCGTCGTCGTTCGGCTCGTACGTCGGCACGCCCTGACGAGTCAGCGCCAGCCCGTGCGGGGCGCCCTTGCCGAACTCCTTGGTCCAGCGGCGCTGGATCTCGCGCCAGGCGATGGCGGTCTCGTTGGCGTCGGCCGGGCGGACGATGTTCAGGCCGGGGATCGCCCGCAGCGAGGCCAGGTGCTCGACCGGCTGGTGGGTCGGGCCGTCCTCGCCCAGGCCGATGGAGTCGTGCGTCCACACGTACGTCACCGGCAGGTGCATCAGGGCCGACAGCCGCACCGCGTTGCGCATGTAGTCGGAGAAGACGAGGAACGTGCCGCCGTAGGCGCGGGTGTTGCCGTGCAGCGTGATGCCGTTCAGCTCCGCGCCCATGGAGTGCTCGCGGATGCCGAAGTGGATGGTGCGGCCGTACGGGTCCGCCTCCGGCAGCGGGTTGCCCGCCGGGAGGAACGACGACGTCTTGTCGATCGTCGTGTTGTTCGAGCCGGCCAGGTCGGCGGAGCCGCCCCACAGCTCGGGGATCACCTCGCCGAGCGCCTGCAGCACCTTGCCGGAGGCGGCGCGGGTGGCGACGGCCTTGCCGGCTTCGAAGACCGGGATCTTCTCCTCCCAGCCCGCGGGCAGCTCGGCGGCGCTGATGCGGTCGAACTCGGCGGCGCGCCCGGGGTTGACGTCGCGCCACTCCTGCAGGCTCTTCTCCCAGATGTCCTTGGCCTGGCGGCCGCGCTCCAGGGCCTGGCGGGTGTGGTCCAGGACCTCATCGGAGACCTCGAAGGTCTTCTCCGGGTCGAAGCCGAGAACGCGCTTGGTGGCCGCGACCTCCTCGTCGCCCAGTGCCGAGCCGTGCGCGGCCTCGGTGTTCTGCGCGTTCGGGGCGGGCCAGGCGATGATCGAGCGCATCGCGATGAAGGACGGCCGGTCGGTGACCGCCTTGGCCTCCTGGAGCGCCGCGAAGAGGGCCTGCGGGTCGAGGTCGCCGTTCTCCTGGGGCTCCACCCGCTGCACGTGCCAGCCGTAGGCCTCGTAGCGCGCGGTGGTCTCCTCGGAGACGGCCGTCTCGGTGTCGCCCTCGATCGAGATGTGGTTGTCGTCCCACAGCAGGATCAGGTTGCCGAGCTTCTGGTGGCCGGCCAGCGAGGACGCCTCGGCGGAGATGCCTTCCTGCAGGCAGCCGTCGCCGGCGATGCAGTACACGAAGTGGTCGAAGGGGGACTCGCCCTCCGGCGCGTCCGGGTCGAACAGGCCGCGCTCGTAGCGGGCGGCCATCGCCATGCCCACCGCGTTGGCGACACCCTGTCCGAGCGGACCGGTCGTGGTCTCCACACCCCTGGTGTGCCCGTACTCCGGGTGGCCCGGCGTCTTCGAGCCCCAGGTGCGGAAGGACTTCAGGTCGTCCAGCTCCAGGCCGAAGCCGGCCAGGTACAGCTGGGTGTAGAGGGTCAGGGAGGAGTGGCCGGCGGACAGCACGAAGCGGTCGCGCCCCACCCACTGCGGATCGGCCGGGTCGTGCCGCATCACCTTCTGGAAGAGGGTGTAGGCGGCGGGGGCCAGGCTCATCGCCGTACCGGGATGGCCGTTGCCGACCTTCTGTACGGCGTCGGCGGCCAGGATGCGCGCGGTGTCCACCGCGCGCTGGTCCAGCTCGGTCCACTCGAGCTCTGTGGTGGTCGGCTTGGTGCTCACCCTGGGTCAGGGCTCCTCTCCACATGTCGGTTGCCGGGGTACGTGCGCCCACGGGCTGCCGGCGCATCGGCGCCGGCCGGCCGCTGTCGAGCCTATCCCCTAACAACCTGCGTTTTTCCGCGTCGCCGCGGAGTGCCGGGACTCTCCGAACTTCCGCCTGTCCACTGGCCGGCGTCCCATTCGACACATGAATACGACGGCGCTCATCCGACTGCTCAATCGAGCGTCCGTACGCCCGTCGGGCCACACGCTCCAACACAGCCGGACCCCCGCGAATGTCCGGGTCTGGGCAACGTCTACAGTGGCGTGGTACGCGCGAGCCTTTACCGTGCATTCACACGGGAGGGCTCGCTGGGATGTCTCTGTCAGGGGTGTGCGTGACGGCCGTCGAATCCCGTCCAGCGGATGGGGGTCCCTCCCATGCCGTCCAGGCAATGGGGGAACTCGGTGCGAACGAGAGCCCGATCCGCCGGCCGTTCGGGACCCGCGTCAAGGCGTTCGTGGCGCTGACCAAGCCACGGATCATCGAGCTGCTGCTGATCACCACCGTTCCGGTGATGTTCCTCGCGCAGCAGGGTGTTCCCGACCTGGGGCTCGTGCTGCTGACCTGCCTCGGCGGCTACCTCTCCGCGGGCGGCGCCAACGCGCTGAACATGTACATCGACCGCGACATCGACGCCCTGATGGACCGCACCTCGCAGCGTCCGCTGGTCACCGGGACGGTCAGCCCGCGCGAGTGCCTCGCCTTCGGCATCGCCCTGGGCGTGGTCTCGACGCTGCTGTTCGGCCTCACGGTCAACTGGCTGTCGGCGTGGCTGTCCCTCGGAGCGCTCCTCTTCTACGTCGTCGTCTACACGATGATCCTCAAGCGGCGCACGTCGCAGAACATCGTCTGGGGCGGCATCGCCGGCTGCATGCCGGTCCTCATCGGCTGGTCCTCGGTCACCGACTCCCTGTCCTGGGCGCCGGTCATCCTCTTCCTGGTCATGTTCTTCTGGACGCCGCCGCACTACTGGCCGCTGTCCATGAAGGTCAAGGACGACTACGCGCGCGTGGGCGTGCCGATGCTGCCGGTCGTCGCCTCCAACAAGGTGGTCGCGCGGCAGATCGTGGTCTACAGCTGGGTAATGGTCGGCGTGTCGCTGCTGCTGACGCCGCTCGGCTACACCGGCTGGTTCTACACCGCGGTGGCGCTCGCGGCGGGTGGCTGGTGGCTGTGGGAGGCGCACGCGCTGCAGAACCGCGCCAGGGCCGAGGCGACCGGCGCGAAGCTGAAGGAGATGCGCCTGTTCCACTGGTCCATCACCTACGTGTCGCTGCTGTTCGTGGCGATCGCGGTGGACCCCTTCCTGCGGTAGTTCCCGCACCGGCCGGACCCCCGGGCGTCCCGGGGCGACGGGACACCGCGACGCCCCTGCCGGGCCGGGAGGACGGGGGAGCGTGGTCAAGGCCACGGACCCCGCCCGTCGCCGTCCCCTCTACCCGTCGGTAGCATCTGGGCATGGCAGACACGCAGCAGGTTGAGCCCGGAGCCGAGCGCAAGGTGGCGCGGCTCGCCAAGCAGATCAGCTCCTTCGCCAGGGCCCACGGCGGCGCCGAGGGCCAGGTGGCCTACCTCGGGCAGCGCGGCGCCCGCATCGTCCTCGTCGGCGAGGACGGCGCCTGGGGCGACGTCGTGGCCCCCAGCCACGCCCTCGCCGAGCAGGCGGTACGGAAGGCCGGCATCACCGTCCACGAGGCCTTCGACGGCGAGTTCGCGGCCAAGGTCAGGACGGGGCCGTACGAGTGGACGCGCATGGCGGGCATCCAGGTCGGCGGCCCGAGCAACGGCTGACGGCCGCCGGACCGCCGTACACGTCGCCGCAGAGCGACATCCGACGCCGGGTTCACCCATGGGGACCGTAGGAGCGCGGGGCCCGGCGACGGGCCCCGGGGAGCGCACGGTCCACCCCCGGAAGGCGTCCGGACGGCCGAAACGCCGTCCCTGGTGGACCGGTACCGCCCCGGCGTGCTCATAACGGAGCCGGGCCCAGTCGTTTTCGAGGCCCGGCTCTCGCCCGCCCCGGGGGCCCGCCCGTCGCGCGCCGACCGGTTCCGCCCGTGCCCCCGCCGGCCTCGGGACCGCCTCCCGTCCCGCAGTGCGGTCACTCGCGCCTCCGCCGGCCTCGGGACCGCTTCCCGTCCTGCCGCACGGCTCCCCGCGTCACCACCACGCCGCCCGTCCCGCCCGGGTCTTCCCGTACGTGTGCGCCGACGCGGGCGCCGCGCCGGCGTGTACCGGGGTGCGGCCCCGCGTCAGACCTTCGTCAGGGCCGTCTCGGCCGCGGGCCCCGCCAGGTCCGCCACCGCCGCGGGACGCTCGCGCAGCGACAGCAGCACCCGCAGCACCCCGATCCACACCAGGCACGACCCCAGCATGTGCGCGCCCACCAGCACCTCCGGCAGGTGGGTGAAGTACTGGACATAGCCGATCACGCCCTGCGCCAGCAGGACCAGGAAGAGCTCGCGGGTGCGGTGCAGCGGTGCACCGGGCGCGTCGACCGCCTTGAGCACGAACCACAGGGCGAACGTCAGCGTCACCACGATCCAGGCCAGCACCGCGTGCAGCTTGGTGACCGTCTCCCAGTCGACGGGGATCCGCGCGACCTCCTGGGAGTCGCCCGCGTGCGGCCCCGCCCCCGTGACGACCGTACCGGCGGCGACCAGCAGGACGGCGGCGGCGGTCAGGAACCACACCAGCTGCTGCACGGCCTTGCCGACCAGCGGCCGGGGCGCCGCGTCGCCCTCGCGGGTGCGCTGCCACATCACCGTGGCGACCGTGATGAGGGCCGTGGACAGCAGGAAGTGGGCCGCGACGGTGTACGGGTTCAGGCCGACGAGCACCACGATGCCGCCGAGCACGGCGTTGCCCATGACCACCCAGAACTGGGCCCAGCCCAGCCGCGTGAGGCTGCGCCGCCACGGCTTCTGCGAGCGGGCGGCGACGATCGCCCAGCCGACGGCCGCGCACAGCACGTACGTCAGCATCCGGTTGCCGAACTCGATGACGCCGTGCAGGCCCATCGCCCGCGTGGTGGCGAGCGAGTCGGCGGTGCACTTGGGCCACGTCGGGCAGCCCAGGCCCGAGCCGGTCAGACGGACGGCGCCGCCGGTGACGACGATGACCACCGCCATCACGAGCGCGGCGAGGGCCGCCCGCTGGACGGTCCTCGGATGCGGGGTCCAGCGTGCGGCGACGAAGGCGAGCGGGTTGCGCGCGGCGGACGCGGCGTCGGCGCGGGTCAGGTTCGGCACGCCGTCCATGGTAGGGCGCCGCTTGTGCACCCTTTCACGAGGGTCCGTCCCGGCGGCTACTCCCAGCGGAAGAACCGGCCGGCGGCCGCGAGCCCCAGGACCGCCCACACGGTCAGCACCGACAGGTCGCCCCACGGCATGCCGGCGCCGTGCTGGAGCACCTCCCGCAGGCCGTCCGACAGGGCGGAGATCGGCAGCAGCCCGAGCACGTCCTGTACGCCGGAGGGGAACTTCTCCAGCGGGACGATCACGCCGCCGCCGACGAGCAGCAGCAGGAAGACCAGGTTCGCGGCGGCCAGCGTGGCCTCGGCCTTGAGCGTGCCCGCCATCAGCAGGCCGAGCCCCGAGAAGGCGGCCGTCCCGAGGACCAGCAGGAGGACGACGGCTGCCGGACCGCCGTGCGGGGACCAGCCCAGCGCGAAGGCGATCACCG
The DNA here is from genome assembly GCF_053587115.1 of Streptomyces sp. NPDC003697. NCBI lineage: Bacteria > Bacillati > Actinomycetota > Actinomycetes > Kitasatosporales > Streptomycetaceae > Streptomyces > Streptomyces sp. NPDC003697. Next base: position 120,113 of record NZ_JBSFNN010000003.1, on the reverse strand, counting down.
TCAGCAGGACGATCTGCAGTACCTCCGTGACCAGCACCGACGCCGTCTTGGCCGTCATCAGCCCCCAGCGCGGCAGCGGCGAGGAGGCCAGCCGCTTCAGCACCCCGTAACGGCGCTCGAAACCGGTGGCGATGGCCTGCCCCGTGAACGCCGTCGACATCACGGCGAGGGCCAGGATGCCGGGGGCGAGGAAGTCGACGGCCTCGCCGGCGCCGGTGTCCACGATGTCCACCAAGCTGAACAGCACGAGCAGCAGTGTGGGGATCACCACGGTCAGCAGCAGCTGCTCGCCGTTGCGCAGCAGCATCCTCGTCTCCAGCGCCGCCTGTGCCGCGATCATGCGGGGCAGCGAGGCCGCGCCGGGCTTCGGCGTGTAGGTACCGGTGGCGGTCATGAGCGCAGCTCCTTGCCGGTCAGCTCCAGGAAGACGTCCTCGAGGCTGTGCCGCTCCACGGAGATCCGGTCCGGCATCACCCCGTGCTGCGCGCACCACGACGCGACCGTGGCGAGCAGCTGCGGGTCGACCTTGCCGACGATCCGGTACGAGCCCGGTGTCAGCTCGGCGGCGGCGCAGTCCGCGGGCAGTGCCTTCAGCAGGGACCCGACGTCCAGGCCCGGACGTCCGGCGAAGCGCAGGGTGTTCTCGGCGCCGCCGCGGCACAGCTCCTCCGGCGACCCCTGGGCGATGACCCGGCCGGCGTCGATGATCGCGACGTCGTCGGCGAGCTGCTCGGCCTCCTCCATGTGGTGCGTCGTGAGGATCACGGACACGCCGTCGTCGCGCAGGTCGCGCACCAGTTCCCAGGTGGCCCGGCGGGCCTGCGGGTCCAGGCCTGCCGTCGGCTCGTCGAGGAAGACCAGCTCGGGGCGGCCCACCACGGCCATCGCCAGGGCGAGGCGCTGCTGCTGGCCGCCGGACAGCCGGCGGTACGAGGTGCGCCCGCAGGCACCGAGCCCGAGCCGCTCGATCAGGGTGTCCACGTCCAGCGGGTGGGCGTGCAGCCTGGCCACGTGGCGCAGCATCTCGTCCGCCCGCGCGCCGGAGTACACGCCCCCCGACTGGAGCATCACGCCGACGCGGGGGCGCAGCTCGGCGGACTGTCTCACCGGGTCGAGGCCCAGGACGCGCACCGTGCCGGAATCCGGCTTCCGGTACCCCTCGCAGGTCTCGACCGTGGTCGTCTTGCCCGCTCCGTTGGGACCGAGCACGGCGGTCACGCCCGCCCGGGCCACCAGGTCGAGGCCATCCACCGCGGTCTTCGTGCCGTACCGCTTCACCAGGGCCCGAACCTCGATCATCGGGTGTGGCGCGAAGCGTCTCCTCGAGGGGTGGAGGCCGGGAGACGGGCGGGCGGGCTCACTTCGCATGGGTCCAGAGTCTAGGTAGGCCCCGCCGGCCTCAGACGCGCGGGTGCGGGAACTCCTCCTCCCGGGGCCGGTGCAGCGCCAGCCACCGCTGCGCGTAGGCCACGGCGTCCGCGACGGGGAACAGCCGCACGTCGGCCGCGCCCACCCTGCCCCGCAGGACCGGACGGTCGCGTTCGAAGTCGTGGCCGAGTTCGTCGAACCGCTCGGAGCTGATCGACACCTCGGTCAGGACCTCCCACCCGTCCGGCCCGGGCCGTCCCACCGCGGTGAGCGGCGCCGGTATCCGGTACTCGGCCAGGTGGAAGCTGGTGCAGGAGTCGTATCCGGCGCCGAGCAGCAGGACCCGGGCGCCGAGCGTCTCCAGGGCGGCCAGCGGGCTCCGCTCGCCGAGCCGGCAGTCCTGGGCGTGCCCCCGGACGATCTCCGCGGCGCGCGGGCCGACCGCGGCGAAGGAGGTGTGCGGGTGGGCGCTGCGCAGGGCGCCCGGCCAGGTGCGGACCGTCTCCGGTATCACCCCGACGCCGAGCGAGGGCGTGGTCGCCGGGTCGTAGACGGGCATCGTGTCCCGGATCTCCTCCCACCACTCCTCGGGCACCGGGGGATTGCTCCACGCCGCCGGATCGGTCAGGTGGCCGGACTGGGTGGGGACGACGAGGGTGCCGTCCGGGCCGAGCGCGTCGAGCAGCCCCTGGACGACCGTGGCCGCTCCGCCGCACACCCAGCCGAGCGAGCTCAGCGAGGAGTGCGCCAGCAGGGTCTCGCCGGGACTCACGCCCGCCTCGCGCAGTTGGGCGGCGAGGGTGTCCCGGGTCACAAGAGGGCCGGTCGGGAAGGGTTTCGGCATGGTGGAGCAGTCTCCCCCAAGTCCCTTTCCGGCGCCACCGGACGGCCGGGCGATCCGCCGCCGGCCGTTGCCGCAGGTCCGATTAGGTTGACCTAAGTGATGCAGGGCACCGCCCCTTGATCCGGACGGCGCTTGTCAGTATCTCGGGAATTACGCAACAATGGCGTTGTGAAAAACGTTGGCGAGGCTCGGGAGACCCCTGCGGGGGCTGTCCCTCAGGACGAGTCCGCGACCGGTGAGCGCTCCACGCGCAACCGCGTCGCGCGGTCCGTCCTGGACCACGGCCCGTCGACCGTCGCCGAGCTGGCCGGGCGGCTGGGGCTCACCCAGGCGGCCGTACGGCGCCATCTGGACGCCCTGACCGCCGACGGCGTCGTGGAGGCGCGCGAGCAGCGGGTCTACGGAACGCGCACGCGCGGCCGCCCCGCCAAGGTCTTCGCCCTGACCGACTGCGGCCGGGACGCCTTCGACCAGTCGTACGACAAGCTGGCCGCGGACGCCCTGCGCTTCATCCAGGAGCGGTTCGGCGGGGACGAGGCCGTCGTCGCCTTCGCGCGCGCGAGGCTCGCCGGGCAGGCCGCCGCCTACCGCCGGGCGATGGACGCCGCCGCTCCCGGTGAGCGCACCGGAGCGCTGGCCAAGGCCCTGAGCGCGGACGGGTACGCTGCTACCGCGCGCAGCGCGCCCCACCCACAGCAGGGTGAGCAGCTGTGCCAGCACCACTGCCCGGTCGCGCACGTCGCCGAGCAGTTCCCGCAGCTGTGTGAGGCCGAGACCCAGTTCTTCGCCGAGTTGCTGGGCACCCACGTCCAGCGGCTGGCCACCATCGCGCACGGCGACGGCGTCTGCACGACGTTCATTCCGAAGACTTCCAAGACCACTCAGAACGCATCCGCAAGCACGGCCGGGAGGAACCCCGCATGACTCTCCCCACGGAGACTGCCCACCCCGAACTCGAGGGCCTGGGCAAGTACGAATACGGCTGGGCCGACCGGGACGTGGCCGGCGCGTCGGCGCGCCGCGGTCTGAACGAGGAGGTCGTCCGCGACATCTCGGGCAAGAAGTCCGAGCCGGAGTGGATGACCAAGCTGCGCCTGAAGGGTCTGCGGCTCTTCGAGAAGAAGCCCATGCCGAACTGGGGCTCGGACCTGTCGGGGATCGACTTCGACAACATCAAGTACTTCGTGCGCTCCACGGAGAAGCAGGCGGAGTCCTGGGAGGACCTGCCCGAGGACATCAGGAACACGTACGACAAGCTCGGCATCCCGGAGGCGGAGAAGCAGCGCCTCGTCGCGGGTGTCGCTGCCCAGTACGAGTCGGAGGTCGTCTACCACCAGATCCGCGAGGACCTGGAGGAGCAGGGCGTCATCTTCCTCGACACGGACACCGCGCTGAAGGAGCACCCGGAGCTCTTCAAGGAGTACTTCGGCACGGTCATCCCCGCCGGTGACAACAAGTTCGCCGCGCTGAACACGGCCGTGTGGTCCGGCGGCTCCTTCATCTACGTGCCGAAGGGCGTGCACGTGGAGATCCCGCTGCAGGCCTACTTCCGCATCAACACGGAGAACATGGGCCAGTTCGAGCGGACCCTGATCATCGTCGACGAGGGTGCCTACGTCCACTACGTCGAGGGCTGCACCGCCCCGATCTACAAGTCGGACTCGCTGCACTCCGCGGTCGTCGAGATCATCGTCAAGAAGAACGCCCGCTGCCGCTACACGACCATCCAGAACTGGTCGAACAACGTCTACAACCTGGTCACCAAGCGCGCCGTCGCCTACGAGGGCGCGACCATGGAGTGGGTCGACGGCAACATCGGCTCCAAGGTGACGATGAAGTACCCGGCCGTCTACCTGATGGGCGAGCACGCCAAGGGCGAGACCCTGTCCATCGCCTTCGCCGGCGAGGGCCAGCACCAGGACGCGGGCGCCAAGATGGTCCACATGGCCCCCAACACCTCGTCCAACATCGTCTCCAAGTCCGTGGCGCGCGGCGGTGGCCGTACCTCCTACCGCGGTCTGATCGAGATCGGCGAGGGCGCCGCCGGGTCGAAGTCGAACGTGCTGTGCGACGCGCTGCTCGTCGACACCGTCTCCCGCTCGGACACCTACCCCTACGTGGACGTCCGTGAGGACGACGTGTCCATGGGCCACGAGGCCACCGTCTCCAAGGTCTCCGACGACCAGCTCTTCTACCTGATGAGCCGCGGCCTGTCGGAGGACGAGGCCATGGCGATGATCGTGCGCGGCTTCGTCGAGCCGATCGCCAAGGAGCTGCCCATGGAGTACGCGCTGGAGCTCAACCGGCTGATCGAGCTGCAGATGGAGGGCGCGGTCGGCTGACGCGCCGCCCGTCCCCGCCGCAGACGGCCCGCCCCCGGCGAGCCGGTGATCGCACCCGTTTCAAGAAAGCGAGCAGAACGACAGCCATGGCTGAGGCCCAGAACTCCCCCATCCCCGGATCCGCTCGGGCGGGTGGACCATCCGTGGGGTCGACGACCTCCGGCTCGATCGCGGTGGCCGCCGAGTCGACCGTCGCCACGCGCATGAGCGCGCCGCCGTCCTTCGACGTGGCGGACTTCCCGGTCCCGCACGGCCGTGAGGAGGAGTGGCGCTTCACCCCGCTGGAGCGGCTGCGGGGTCTGCACGACGGCACCGCCGTCGTCACCGGCGACGGCGTCAAGGTCGACGTGCAGGCACCCGTGGGCGTCACCGTCGAGACGGTCGGCCGCGACGACACGCGGCTCGGCAGGGCGGGCGTCCCGGCGGACCGCGTCGCCGCGCAGGCGTTCTCCGCCTTCGAGGAGGCCTCGGTCGTGACCGTGCCGAAGGAGACCGTCCTCACCGAGCCGGTCCGCATCGCGGTGCACGGCCAGGGCGGGACCGCCTTCGCCCACCAGGTGATCGAACTGGGCGCGTTCGCCGAGGCGGTCGTGGTCATCGACCACACCGGTGACGCGGTGCTCGCCGCCAACGTCGAGTACGTCCTCGGCGACGGCGCCAAGCTGACCGTCGTCTCCGTCCAGGACTGGGACGACAAGGCCGTGCACGTCGCCCAGCACAACGCCCTCGTCGGCCGGGACGCCTCCTTCAAGTCGGTCGTGGTCACCTTCGGCGGTGACGTGGTCCGCCTGCACCCGCGCGTGGCCTATGCCGGCACCGGCGGCGAGGCCGAGCTGTTCGGCCTGTACTTCACCGACCAGGGCCAGCACCAGGAGCACCGCCTCCTGGTCGACCACAACACCCCGCACTGCAAGTCGAACGCCGTCTACAAGGGCGCGCTCCAGGGCGACAGCGCCCACGCGGTGTGGATCGGCGACGTGCTCATCGAGGCCAGGGCCGAGGGCACCGACACCTACGAGATGAACCGCAACCTCGTCCTGACGGACGGCGCGCGGGTCGACTCGGTTCCGAACCTGGAGATCGAGACCGGCGAGATCGTCGGCGCGGGCCACGCCAGCGCCACCGGCCGCTTCGACGACGAGCAGCTCTTCTACCTGATGGCACGCGGAATCCCGGAGCTCGAGGCGCGTCGCCTCGTCGTCCGCGGCTTCTTCGCCGAGCTGGTCCAGCAGATCGGCGTGGACGACATCGAGGAGCGCCTGCTCGTCAAGATCGAAGAGGAGCTGGAGGCATCGGTCGCATGACTGCCTCATCGGCGTTCGTCCGCGTCTGCGGGCTGAGCGAGCTGGAGGAGGACACCCCGAAGCGGGTGGAGATCGACGGCACGCCCGTCTCGGTCGTCCTGGCCGAGGGCGAGGTCTTCGCGATCAACGACATCTGCTCCCACGCCAACGTCTCCCTCGCCGAGGGCGAGGTGGACGACTGCCACATCGAGTGCTGGCTGCACGGCTCGCGCTTCGACCTGCGCTCCGGCAAGCCCGACAGCCCTCCCGCGACGCGCCCCGTCCCCGTATACCCCGTAAAGATCGAAGGGGACGACGTGCTCGTCTCCCTCACCCAGGAGTCCTGAGGCACCCATGGCAACGCTTGAAATCCGAGACCTGCACGTCACCGTCGAGGCCGACAACGCCACGAAGGAGATCCTCAAGGGCGTCGACCTCACCGTGAAGCAGGGCGAGACGCACGCCATCATGGGCCCCAACGGCTCGGGCAAGTCCACCCTCGCCTACTCGCTCGCGGGTCACCCCAAGTACACGATCACCGGCGGCACCGTGCTGCTCGACGGCGAGGACGTCCTGGAGATGTCCGTCGACGAGCGCGCCCGCGCGGGCCTGTTCCTGGCGATGCAGTACCCGGTCGAGGTGCCCGGCGTCTCGGTCTCCAACTTCCTGCGCACCTCGGCCACCGCGATCCGCGGCGAGGCGCCCAAGCTGCGCACCTGGGTGAAGGAGGTCAAGCAGGCCATGGAGCGTCTGCACATGGACCCCGCCTTCGCCGAGCGCAACGTGAACGAGGGCTTCTCCGGCGGTGAGAAGAAGCGCCACGAGATCCTCCAGCTGGAGCTGCTCAAGCCGAAGATCGCGATCCTCGACGAGACCGACTCCGGCCTGGACGTCGACGCGCTGCGCGTGGTCTCCGAGGGCGTCAACCGCGTTCGCGAGTCCGGCGAGGTCGGCACCCTGCTGATCACTCACTACACGCGCATCCTGCGCTACATCAAGCCCGACCGCGTCCACGTGTTCGCCGCCGGCCGGATCGTCGAGTCCGGCGGTCCGGAGCTCGCGGACAAGCTGGAGAACGAGGGCTACGAGGCATATGTGACGGGTGGCCCCGTGAGCGGAGCGAACCCGGAGGAGGTAGTCGCGTGACACAGCTGCCGGGCCTCCTCGACACCGAGGCGATCCGCAAGGACTTCCCGATCCTGGACCGCGTGGTCCACGACGGGAGGAAACTCGTCTACCTCGACAACGCGGCGACCTCGCAGACTCCGCGCCAGGTGATCGACGTCCTGGACGAGTACTACGAACAGCACAACGCCAACGTCCACCGCGGTGTGCACGTGCTGGCCGAGGAGGCCACGGCGCTGTACGAGGGCGCGCGCGACAAGGTCGCGGCGTTCATCAACGCGCCCAGCCGCGACGAGGTGATCTTCACCAAGAACGCCTCGGAGTCGCTCAACCTCGTGGCCAACATGCTCGGCTGGGCCGACGAGCCCTACCGGGTGGACCACGAGACCGAGATCGTCATCACCGAGATGGAGCACCACTCCAACATCGTGCCGTGGCAGCTGCTGGCGCAGCGCACCGGCGCGAAGCTGAAGTGGTTCGGCCTGACCGACGACGGCCGTCTCGACCTGTCCGACCTCGAGGAGGTCATCACGGAGAAGACGAAGATCGTCTCCTTCGTGCTGGTGTCCAACATCCTCGGCACCCTGAACCCGGTCGAGGCGATAGTCCGCCGCGCCCAGGAGGTCGGCGCCCTGGTGTGCGTCGACGCCTCGCAGGCCGCGCCGCACATGCCGCTGGACGTGCAGGCCCTCCAGGCCGACTTCGTGGCCTTCACCGGCCACAAGATGTGCGGTCCGACCGGCATCGGCGTGCTCTGGGGCCGGCAGGAACTCCTGGAGGACCTGCCTCCGTTCCTGGGCGGCGGCGAGATGATCGAGACGGTGTCCATGCACTCGTCGACGTACGCGCCCGCACCGCACAAGTTCGAGGCGGGCACGCCCCCGATCGCGCAGGCCGTCGGTCTCGGCGCGGCGATCGACTACCTCGACTCGATCGGCATGGACAAGATCCTCGCCCACGAGCACGCGCTCACCGAGTACGCGGTCAAGCGGCTGACGGAGGTCCCCGACCTGCGCATCATCGGCCCCACCACGGCCGAGGACCGGGGCGCGGCGATCTCGTTCACGCTCGGTGACATCCACCCGCACGACGTGGGCCAGGTCCTCGACGAGCAGGGCATCGCGGTCCGGGTCGGCCACCACTGCGCCCGGCCCGTCTGCCTGCGCTACGGAATTCCTGCGACCACGCGAGCGTCGTTCTATCTGTACTCCACGCCGTCCGAGGTCGACGCTCTGGTCGAGGGGCTGGAGCACGTGAGGAACTTCTTCGGCTGAGAGGCGTGGACAAGACCGTGCTGTGCATGCCCGGGGGACAGCCCCCGGACCCCCGGCCGACAGGCCACGCAACGGACCTGAGATCGCGAGGTTGGTCGCCGTGAAACTGGACTCCATGTACCAGGAAGTCATCCTGGACCACTACAAGAACCCGCACGGGCGTGGTCTGAGGGATGGCGACGCCGAGGTGCACCATGTGAACCCGACGTGCGGCGACGAGATCACCCTCCGCGTGAAGTACGACGGCACGACCATCGAGGACGTCTCGTACGAGGGGCAGGGCTGCTCCATCAGCCAGGCCTCCGCCTCCGTGCTGAACGAACTCCTGGTCGGCAAGGAACTGGCCGAGGCGCAGAGGATCCAGGAGACGTTCCTGGAGCTGATGCAGTCCAAGGGCCGGATCGAGCCCGACGACGCCATGGAGGACGTCCTGGAGGACGCGGTCGCGTTCGCCGGGGTGTCCAAGTACCCGGCCCGGGTCAAGTGCGCCCTCCTCAGCTGGATGGCGTGGAAGGACGCGACGGCCCAGGCGCTGGGCGACGCCGACGTCGAAAGGAAGACGGCATGACCGACACCGTGGAGATGAAGCCGGCCTCGGAGGAGGAGCTCCGCGAGGCCCTGATGGACGTCGTCGACCCCGAGCTGGGCATCGACGTCGTCAACCTCGGTCTCATCTACGGCATCCACATCGACGAGGCCAACATCGCCACCGTCGACATGACGCTGACGTCGGCGGCCTGCCCGCTGACGGACGTCATCGAGGACCAGGCCAGGTCCGCCACGGACGGCCTGGTCAACGAGCTGCGCATCAACTGGGTCTGGATGCCGCCGTGGGGCCCGGACAAGATCACGGACGACGGCCGTGAGCAGCTCCGGGCGCTCGGGTTCAACGTCTGACATCAGCGTTTCGGACCCACCGGCCGGTGAAACGGCGGCGTTCCCCGCGGACGCCGCCGTTTCCCGTTCCCGCGCGGAGCCCGGCAGGTGGGACGCGGTTCGCACGTGCCGCGCCGGCCACGTTAGGTTTCCCCCATGACCGACACGACTGCTCCTCGCACCACCGGCGCCGTGGCCGCCGGCCTCGCCACGATCGCCTCCGACGGCACCGTCCTCGACACCTGGTTCCCCGCGCCCGAACTGGCGGCCGAACCCGGTCCCGCCGGCACCGAGAAGCTGTCCGCCGAGCAGGCCGCGCAGCTGCTCGGCGGAGGCGCCACCGCGGCGATCGGGCCGGACGCCCGCCGGGGCGTCGAGGTGGTCGCGGTCCGCACGGTCATCGCCTCGCTCGACGACAAACCGATCGATGCGCACGACGTCTACCTGCGCCTTCACCTCCTCTCGCACCGCCTGGTCAGGCCGCACGGCCAGAGCCTGGACGGCATCTTCGGGTTCCTCGCCAACGTCGCCTGGACCTCGCTCGGCCCGGTCGCCGTCGACGACGTCGAGAAGGTGCGCCTGAACGCCCGCGCCGAGGGTCTGCACCTGCAGGTGACGTCGGTCGACAAGTTCCCCCGTATGACGGACTACGTCGTGCCGAAGGGCGTCCGCATCGCCGACGCCGACCGGGTGCGCCTCGGCGCCCACCTGGCCGAGGGCACCACGGTCATGCACGAGGGCTTCGTGAACTTCAACGCCGGCACCCTGGGCACCTCCATGGTCGAGGGTCGTGTCTCCGCCGGTGTCGTGATCGGCGACGGCTCGGACATCGGCGGCGGCGCGTCCACCATGGGCACCCTGTCCGGCGGCGGCAACGTGATCATCTCCATCGGCGAGCGCTGCCTGATCGGCGCCGAGGCGGGCGTGGGCATCGCGCTCGGCGACGAGTGCGTGGTCGAGGCCGGCCTCTACGTCACCGCGGGCACCCGCGTGACCATGCCCGACGGCCAGATCGTCAAGGCGCGTGACCTCTCCGGCGCCTCCCACATCCTCTTCCGCCGCAACTCGGTCACCGGCGCCGTCGAGGCCCGCCCGAACAACGCGGTGTGGGGCGGCCTGAACGAGATCCTGCACAGCGCCAACTGACGACCGGCGGCCGTGCCGCGGGGGCGGCGGCCGTTCCTCCCGCCGAACGCCGCTCCCGGGCCGTCAGGAGGACACCAGCCGTTCGTACGCCGACAGCAGCGTGCCCACCGTCCCGGGGTCGGCGGGCCGCAGGGGGGCGCGGACCGGGCCGGACGGCAGGCCCAGCGCCCCCAGCAGCCCCTTCACGGTGACCGTGCCGGGCAGCCCCGCGCACACGGTCGCCTCGATCAGTTCGATGGCCTGCTGCTGCAGGCGGGCGGCCCGCGCCGGGTCGCCCGCGTCGAAGGCGTCCAGCACGGCCCGCAGGGGGCCCGGCACGACGTTGGCGACCGTGCTCACGTAGCCGGCGGCCCCGACCGCGTAGAGGGCGAGGTTGTGCTCGTCGCAGCCCGCGTAGTACGCCAACTGCGTCCGGGCCAGCACCTTCTGGATGGCCAGGAAGTCGTACGAGCAGTCCTTGACCGCCACGATGCGGGGGTGCTCGGCGAGGCGCAGCAGCGTCTCCGGCTCGACACGGGTGCCGGTGCGTCCGGGGATGTCGTAGAGCGCGACGGGCAGTCCGCAGGCGTCCGCGACCTCCCGGAAGTGCGCCTCCACGGCGTCCTGCGGGGGCCTGCTGTAGTACGGCGTGACCACCAGCACCCCGTCGGCACCCGCCTTCTCGGCCTGGAGCGCCAGTTCGACGGTGTGCCGGGTGTCGGAGGTGCCCACGCCCGCGACGAGCGCGGCCCGGTCCCCGACCGCCTCACGGACGGCACGGACGAGGGCCGCCTTCTCGGCGTCCGTCGTGGTGGGCGACTCGCCCGTGGTGCCGTTCAGCACCAGGCCGTCGCACCCTGCCGACACCAGCCGGCCGGCGAGCCGCTGCGCGCCGTCGAGGTCGAGCCCGCCCGTCGCGGTGAACGGCGTGACCATGGCGCAGAGGGTGCGCCCGAAGGGGCGTTGCGGCGTCGCTGTCGTCGTCATGGGCCAGAGTTCGACCAGATGACCGTGCAGATCCACTTAAATCTGCTGCGCGGTACCTGTAAGGAACGCTGCACGAAGGGTGCCGGCGGGGTGCGGGCCGGACGCCCGGCGGGGCGCGTGACGGCGCGCGGTCGTCGATGGGCGGAGCGCCCGCCGGTGCGTCACCATGGCCGTACGGTCACCGACGCGCGGTCATGGGAGGCGCCATGAAGCTCGGCAAGGCACTGGCCACCGGAGTGGCGGAGGAGCGGCCGGAGATCACCGAGGGACCCGAACCCCCCGAGGAGGCCGAGGAGTCGCAGGCCGTCGCCGGTGAAGAGGTTCCGGCTCCACGATGAGGCTGCGGCTGCCCGCGGAACACCCGGCGGAGCCGCCGGCCGGATACAAGGTCGCCTACCCGGTGCTGTCCCACGACGGCACCCGGGCCGGGTTCACCGGTGTGTCACTGGGCGGGGCGCTGCCCTACGGCGTCCTCGACGACGCGTCCTGCGTCTACGGCCGGCGGCACCGCCCTCCGGCCCGCCTGTGCGACTGCGGATTCCACTGCGTGCACGACCGGGCGGCGGCGGAGGCGCTGCTGTGCACGGCCGAGCACCGGGCTGCCGTCCTGCTGGAGGTCCGGGTCCTCGGCCCCTACATCCGCTTCGAGCGCGGCTACCGCTACGCCCGTCAGCGGGTGCGCACCGCGGCCGTCGGGCCGTGCGCCTGCGGCCGGCCCGCGACGGCGCTGGCCGACGCCGGCTGGGGCAGGCCCGGCGGGCGCGTCCTCACCGCCGCGTGCGACGGGTGCGTGCGCGGCCGCAGGGCGCTGACGCTCGCCGGGTTCGCCCGGCTGGCCGGGCACGGGCTGCGCGTGGTGGCCGTCGGCAGCGCGGGCCGGGCCGCCGTGCCCGGCGAACCGGTGCGGCCGGAGGGTCCGGTCCGGCGCGGTGATCCGGCCCGGCCGGGCGACCCCGGCGGGCCCGGTGCGCGGGACGACCTCGGCGGCCCCGGTGCCCCTGGCACCCCGCCCCGGGGTTCGGGCGCCCGTCACGCCCGGCCCGGTGGCCCCGACGCCCGTGGCGATCTCGGCGTTCCCGAACTCGTCGCCGAGGCGGCCCTCTTGCAGGCCCGCCTCGACTGGCTGCAGATCCAGCTGGCCCGGCTCGGCGAGCGCGGGCCCGGCGGGGGCCAGGGGTAGCGCGGGTGTCCGGGGGTACCCGGTTGTTCCGGACCGAGAGGAGGCGGAAGACCGTGACCGGGACCATGCACACCAGGCCTGCTCGCGACGAGCAGTCCGTGGGCGAACTCGTCCACCAGGCGACAGAACAGCTCTCCCGGCTCGTGCGGCAGGAGATGGCCCTGGCCAAGACGGAGCTGGCCGAGAAGGGGCGGCGTGCGGGGCGCGGCGGCGGGATGATCGGCGCCGCGGGCGCCATCGCCTACGTCGGACTGATCGCCCTGGCCGGCACGGCGACCGCCGCCCTCTCGCTGGCGCTGCCCGTGTGGGCCGCGGCACTGATCGTGACGGCCGTGTTGTTCGCGGTCGCGGGGGTGCTGGCCATGACCGGCCGTTCCCAGCTGCGTCGTGCCGCGCCGCCCACACCCGAGGAAACGGTCGGCAGTGTGAAGGCGGACGTCCAGGAGATCAGGGAAAGGGCGCATCGATGACGCACAGTACGCAGGGGGCGGGCGGCGGCTCCACACCGGCCGCCGGCGCGAAGGGCCCCGACGAGCTGCGGGAGCAGATCGAGCAGACCAGAAGCCAGCTCGGCCACACGGTCGAGGAACTGGCGGCGAAGGCCGACGTCAAGGGCCGCGCACGGGCCCGCGCGGCCGATCTGAGGGACAAGGCCGGGGCGATGACGGTCCAGCTGCGCAGCACCGCGGCGCAGGCCGGACAGAAGGTGCAGGCCAGAGCGGTCAAGGCCGGCCACAGCGTCCAGGAACGGGCGTCGCGGGCCGGTCACAACGCGCAGGAGCGGGCCGCCCGGACCGGTCACACGGTCCAGACCCGGGCCGGCCAGGCCGGCCACACGGTCGAGCGCACCCTGCCTGGCTCCGTCCGCACCGTTGTGCAGGCCTGCCGGCGCAACCCGCGCCAGCTGATGATCGCGGGCGCAGCCGGCGCGGTCCTCGTCACCGCCGGCGTCCTGGCGCGCCGGCGCACCGGGCACCACTGACGCGGCCGGCGGCGGCACACGGCCGCCCCGGCAGCCCAGGCCACCCCCGACTGTGTCGGGGGTGGCCCTTTTCGTGCGCGGAGGGCGGGCGACCGGCCCGGCGCCCTCGCCCGGTCCGTGCTGGGGCCGCCCTGTGGGGCTCGAATCCCACCAGCGAGTGCTCCGACCCCGTTTCTTCCACCGAACACTTGAATATTCTGGACAAGAAAAACTTTCGGTGAGACGGTGGACGCATGCTCGACGTGACCGTGATCGAGGACCCCGGGGCCGCCGCCGTCTGCCTGGACCCCGTGCGCGCCCGGCTGCTCGCCGAACTGGCGGCCGGCCCCGCGTCCGCCGCCATGCTGGCGGGAAAGGTCGACCTGCCTCGGCAGAAGGTGAACTACCACCTCAAGACGCTGGAGCGGCACGGCCTGGTCGAACTGGCCGGGGAGCGCCGCAAGGGGAACGTGACCGAGCGGCTGATGCGAGCGACCGCCGCGTCGTACGTCATCTCGCCGCTCGCCCTGGCCCCCGTGCAGCCGGATCCGGACCGCTTCCGCGACCAGCTCTCCGCGCGCTGGCTGCTCGCCCTCGGCGCCCGCCTGGTCCGGGACGTCGGCTCGCTGATCACCGGCGCGGCCAGGGCCCGCAAGCGGCTGGCGACCCACGGGCTGGACGGCGAGGTCCGCTTCGCCACGGCCGTGGACCGCGCCGCGTTCGTCCGGGAGCTGACGTCCGGTGTCGCCGCCCTGATCAGCAAGTACGACGCACCCGAGGCCGGGAACGGCCGCGACCACCGGATCGTGGTGGCCCTCCATCCCACGGTCAAGGAACACGCCGCCCCGCAGCCCGACGCCCCGTGAACAGGAGCTGGCCATGCCCGACGACAGCAAGCAGTTCGAGATCGTCCGCGAGTTCGAGGTCGACGCCACGCCGGAGGAGGTGTGGGAGGCGGTCACCCACGGCACCGGCGGATACCTGTGGCCGATGGAGCCCCCCGAGCCCCGGACCGGCGGTCGCGGGCCGTTCGGCTCCACGGTCACCGTCTGGGACCCGCCGCACCGCTACGTCAACCGGGTCGAGGACGTCGAGGGCATCTCCCAGCAGACCCTCAACCAGCTCGACCACACCATCGAGCCGCGCGACGGGGGCCGCCGCGCCTGGGTGCGCTACGTGCACAGCGGCATCTTCGTCGACGACTGGGACAACCAGTACGACGGCGCCAGCCGGCACACCGACTTCTACCTGCACACCCTGCGCGAGTACCTGACCCACTTCGCGCCCCGCCCGGTCGCCTTCGCCACCGTCAACGGGCCGGAGGCGTCCACCGCGGCCGGTGCCCTCACCGCCGTCACCGCCGCGCTCGGCCTGCCGCGGGACGCCGCCGAGGGGGCCCGGGTGAGCGTCGGGGGACCCGGTGGGCGGGTCCTGGAGGCCGTGCTCGACTACCGCGACCCGTACTTCGTCGGACTGCGCACCGACGACGCCCTCATCCGGTTCTTCGGCCGCAACCACTGGGGCGCCCCGGTCGGCATCAGCGTCCACGACTTCGCGCCGGGCGCCGACCCCAAGGCGAACGAGTCCGCCTGGCAGGAGTGGCTGGACGGCGTCCACGCCTGACGGGCACCGGCGGAGCGCACGCCTGCCGGAGCCGCAGGTGCCCCGTCCGGCAGACGCCGGCGGCGGATCGGCGCCCGGCAGCCGCGGCGGGGCCGGCGCCCCCGCGCCGGCCCCTCTCCTCGCACGCGGGCGGGTGCTACGGGTGGAACCGCAGCACCTGCGGGTCGTGATCGCTGATCTGGTCGTGGAACTCCGAGTTGATGTGCACGCTGTCGTAGGTGAAGTCGCAGCCGCGGCGGATGGAGGGGCTCACCAGGATCTGGTCCAGGACCTGGCTGTTGCCCTGGTAGTCGTAGGTGTAGCGCTCGTTCTGCGGCAGCGACTTGATCGCCGACCAGAGCTCGCCGTCGCCCTCGAGGATCTGCGCGGTGGCGGAGAACTCGAAGTCGTTCAGGTCGCCGAGGGCTATGACGTCCGCGTTCTTCTGGACCTTCAGCAGGTCGCGGACGAAGGAGTTGACCTCCGCCGCCTGCAGGTGGCGCTGGGTCTCCGAGCTGCGCACCGGCGGCTGGTACTGCCCGGCCAGCCCCTGGTCGCCGCCCTTGGAGGCGAAGTGGTTGGCGATCAAGAAGACCGTGCGGCCGCGGAAGACGAACTCGCCCACCAGCGGCTTGCGGCTGTTCTTCCAGGCCGCGCTCGCCGGGTCGATCCGGCCCGGGGAGACCGTCAGGGCCGCCTTGCCGCGCTCCCTGACGACGCCGGCGGCGGTGGTGGAGTCACCGCCCGGGCGGTCGGTGAAGGAGACCCGGCCGGGGTTGAACAGGAAGACCTGGCGGATGTTGCCGCCCGGCTCGCCGCCGTCCTCGTCGTTGACCGGGTTCACCGCACGCCAGTCGTACCGCGGGCCGCCCGCCGCGACGATGGCGTCGATCAGCTTTCCGACCGTGCGGTCCGCGTCGACCGTGCCGTCGTCGGTGGCGCCGTTGTTGTCCTGGATCTCCTCCAGCGACACGATGTCCGGCGACCGCAGGTTGTTCACGATCGCGGAGGCGTGCGCGGCGAAGGTGTCGTCCGACGGGTCCAGGTTCTCGACGTTGTACGTCGCCACCGCGAGCTCCCCGTGGGACTGCTGACGGGTGGTCTCCCGCTCCAGGCCGCCGCTCTTCAGCGTGCCCATCCGGTCGGCGACGAGCGTGTAGCCGCCGTACTGGTTGTAGTCCAGCGGGCCGGTGGTGGTGCCGGTGAGGGTGTCGCCGACGTTCGCGACCGGGAAGTTCGCCGTCGACCCCAGCGACTGGATCTGCAGCCGGCCGGTGTTCTGGGAGTCGTAGGAGCCGTACACCGTACCGCCGCGGAGGGCGCGGTGCTCGTACGGCTTCACCGTCACCCACAGCTCGCTGTACGGGTCGGTGGCGGTCACCACGCGGGCGTCGGCGACCTGGACGTTCATGCCCTCCAGGGACTCGTAGAAGTCCAGGGCGTACGTCGAGGGCCGCAGGGTAAGGCCGTTGACCGAGCCGTTCGCGGCGGGGTCGCCGGCCGGCGTGTAGGCGGCGGGCACGGAGTCCGCGTCGACGACGACCGGGGCCGGCAGCGCGTTGCCGCCGGAGACGACGGTCACCGTCGGCTTGGTGATCTCGGTGACCGCCTGGTTGCCGGACGAGGTGCCGCCGGGCACGTACTCCGAGACGGTGCCGGTGACGGTGACCGAGTCGCCGACGGAGACCTTCGGGGTGGAGCTGGTGAAGACGAAGACGCCCTCACTGGTGGCCGGGTCGGCGTCCTGGTCCGGGTCCTGCATCCAGAACCCCTTGGAGGAGCCGTAGGTGCGGACGCCGGTGACGATTCCCGCCACGTCCGTCACCTTCTGGCCGGCGTAGGGGGAGGTCCGGGTGGTGCCCTGGACGTCGTGGATGCGCACGGAGGCCGCGTGCGCGGGGGCGGGAAGGACGATCATCTGGGAAGCGACCGCCGCGGAACAGGCGGCGGCGACGGTCAGCGCGGCGTGGCGCGCGGAAGACTTGCTCGGCAACGGATCCCTCCGGGGATGTACGTGAGCGCCGGGACGAGGTGGAACGTGGAACCGGGGACCGCGGCCGGTGGGGGCGGCGGCGGTGCGCGCAGAGGTCGGTGAACAGCTGCCCCCCTGACGTCTACGCGCGTCAATGTCCTGCGGGGCCAGGGTAGTTGTCAAGGTTTCGGCCATGTACGCCACCTGACGGGGAGATGAACCGGGCGGCATGGGTGGAAATCCGTCTAGGCTGAGCAGTTGAGCCGTACGCCGGTCCGAGGGGCCGGTGGTACGGCGTGCAGACCGTCGTACGGCCCACAAGGCGCCCTAGGAGAACCAGCCGATGTCAGACAGGCCCCCGTTGCCGCCGGTGCGGCTGACTTCCGAACCGGAGCTGGCCCGGGACGCCCTCGCCACCCCGCTGCTGTCGCGCGCCGCGCGCCTGGCCCGCTGGGCCGGGCCGGACACCCGTGTCGACCCCGGCGGCGGCCTGGTCGAGGAGCAGCTCCCCGCCGCGGCCGAGACGCTGGGACTGAGCGGTGACGACGCGGCCGCCTGTGCGAGCGAGGCCTGGCGCGTGGCTGTCGACACCGGGCTCGTCGAGATCGTGGACCAGGAGGCCGGCACCGTCGCGGCGGGCGAGGAGCTGCGCGCGCTCACGGGCGGTTCCCCGCACGATGTGCTCTCGGTGTGGCAGGACGCGCTGGAGACGGCGCTCGCCGACGCGAGCGTGCCCGACCTGGACGACCTGCTCGACGCCATGGACGCGGGCGGCGGGATCGACCTGTCGGGCCCGGACTTCGACCCGCAGGCCGAGGCGGACTTCCTCGACGAGGTCCTCGCCAACCTGTACCTGCTGACGGCCGCGGAGGACGGGGCCGCCGGAGGGGCCGTGCCGCTGCCGGCGCTTGCCGCCTCCGTGATCCTGCCCGCCGACTTGGCCGAGCCCACCAACGACATGCTGCAGCAGGTGTCCGACGCGATGATGCGGCTGGACGAGCAGTTCCGGACCCTGGAGCCCGTCGGGCTCGTCGAGTACCGGCCGGTGGACGAGACGGTCCTCGCCGACGACGGGGAGGAACCGCCGGCGCAGCTCGACGAGGCGGACGTCGCCCGCTACGGCATGGTGCGGCTGACCCCACTCGGGCAGTACGGGCTGCGCACCCGGCTGTTGGAGGCCGGGTACCCGGCACCGGTGGTGGGGGAGCTGGCCGACAAGGGGGCGGACGCGCTGCTCGACGGCACGGCCCTCTTCCCGCCGGCCGCGGCGCAGGCCGAGACCGAGCAGTGGCTCGCCCGCCGCGAACCGCTCGCTGCGGCGGGGGAACTGCTCGCCGCGGCGCGCGGTGCGGACGCCGGGGCGCCGCTGCGGCGGTTGCGCTGCCAGCAGGCGCTGTCCCTGGTCGGCCCCGAGGCCGAGCCGGCCCTGCGCGACGTGCTGGACGACCCGGAGCTGGGTGGGCTGGCCCGGGTCTGGCTGACCGAGCGGGGCCGGGCCGACGTGCCGGCGCCGTCGCAGGAGATGGTCTTCTGGCTCACCATCGACACGGTCGCCGCACAGCTCGCGGCCGAGGGCAACTCCGCCGAACTGCAGGCCCTGGTCGAGGGACTGGCCCGGCAGCACAGCGGCTTCTTCGCCTCGGTGTGGCGGGTGGACCACCCGGCGACGGCGGATGTGCTGGAGGCCATGGGACGCCTGCACCCGGACAAGAAGGTCGCCAAGGAGGCCCGCAAGGCGGCGTTCAAGGCGCGGTCGCAGCGCGCGTCCTGAAACGAACGGGGGCGGCTGCCCCGCCTCCCCGCCGGGCCGGGCGGGGAGCGGGGCTGCCCGCCCCGCCCCGCCTCACGACCGGCGGGCCGGCGTGGGCTCTCGGCCCCCGGCCGCCCGGCCGGGGGCGTCCCGGGGGTCGCGCTACAGGGCCTGGGCTGCCGGCTTCACCATGTTGCGGACCGTGCGCGCCTTGACGAAGTCGCCCATCGCCGTCATCTCCCACTCGCCGGAGAACTGGCGGATCAGCTTGGCCATCATCACCCCGGTCTGCGGCTGGGCGCCCGTGAGGTCGAAGCGGACGAGCTCCTCGCCGGTGGTGGCGTCCATGAGGCGGCAGTAGGCCTTGGCGACCTCGGTGAACTTCTGCCCGGAGAAGGAGTTCACCGTGAAGACCAGGCCGGTCACCTCCTGCGGAAGACGCCCGAGGTCGACCACGATCACCTCGTCGTCACCCGCGCCCTCGCCCGTGAGGTTGTCGCCGGAGTGCTTGACCGCGCCGCTGAGGATCGACAGCTTGCCGAAGTAGCAGCTGTCGATGTGGTTGCGTTGCGGGCCGTAGGCGATGACCGACGCGTCCAGGTCGATGTCGGCGCCGCGGAACGCCGGCTCCCAGCCGAGGCCCATCTTCACCTGGGAGAGCAGCGGGCGGCCGCCCTTGACGAGGGAGACGGTCTGGTTCTTCTGCAGGCTGACCCGGCCCTTGTCCAGATTGACCTTCCCCGCGCCCGGCGCGGCGGCCGGGGGCGCGGGCGGAGCGGCCGGCGCCGGGGGAGTGGAGAGCGGCGGCGCGGGCGGAGCGGCCGGCGGACGCATGGCCGGGGCGGGCGGGGCCTCGGGCCGGGGCGGCACGACCGGCGCCGGCTCCTCCACCGTCACACCGAAGTCGGTCGCGATGCCGGCGAGCCCCTCGGCGTAGCCCTGACCGACGGCGCGGGCCTTCCACTGGCCGTTGCGCCGGTAGATCTCCATGACCACCAGCGCCGTCTCGGTAGCGAGCCGCGGGGGTGTGAAGGTGGCCAGGACGGAGCCGTCGTCCGCGTTGCGCAGGGTGGCCGTGGGCTCGATGCCCTGGAAGGTCTGGCCGGCCGCGTCGGGGCTGGCGGTGACGACGATCCTTTCGATGCCGGGCGGGACGGCGGCGGTGTCCACGGTGACCGCGTCGGGCGCGGTGCCGCCGCCCGAGCGGTAGGTCACGCCCGGGCCGGCCGGCTGGTTGTAGAAGATGAAGTCGTCGTCCGAGCGCACCTTGCCGTCGGCGGTGAGCAGCAGGCCCGACACGTCGAGCCGCACCGGTGCGGCGACGTCCACCGTCACACGCGCGGCGGAGAGAGGGATGTTCGAGCCGGGGGTCATAGCGGTCATGCCGGGTGAACGACCGGGGCCGCTTTACCGTTCCCTTACCGACGGCGGAGACGTCCGGGTGGAGCAGTCGGGCGGCGCCGGGCGCGGGCGATCCGGGCGCCGCCCGCGCCCGGCGCCCGGACTGGATGACGGCGGCCCTCGTTCCACGGCTCCCAGCGACGGGCCCTGGACCGTCTTCCGCGGCGCTCGTGCCGTCTCCCGCGGGCGCTCCCGCCGTTCCCACGGGCGCTCCCGCCGTCGCGTCGCGCGCCGTCAGTACGGCCAGATCGGCGGCTCGGTCACGAAGTGGCCGCCGAGGCGGGCGTGCGCCTCGTTCTCCGGGTCGAGCGCGCCCTGCTCGGCGATCAGCTTCTCGGCGTAGGGCTCGGAGTCGTCCTGTGGCTCGTAGCCGAGCGCCCGCGCGCCCGTCAGGTCCCACCACAGCCGCGTGTTGGCGGACGAGCCGTAGACGACGGTGTGCCCCACGTCGTCCGCGGTCAGGGCGGCATGGAAGAGGCGGGCGCCGTCGGCGGGGCTCATCCACAGCGAGAGCATGCGCACGCTGGTCGGCTCGGGGAAGCAGGAGCCGATGCGCACGGAGACGGTCTCGATGCCGTGCTTGTCCCAGTAGAGCTGCGCGAGGTCCTCGCCGAAGGACTTGGACAGGCCGTAGAAGGTGTCCGGGCGGCGCGGCGTGTCGATCGGAACGAGCGGGTCGCCGTCCCGGGGGCGGGGGGTGTAGCCGACGGCGTGGTTGGAGGAGGCGAAGACGATCCGCCGGACGCCCTCCTCACGGGCCGCCTCGTACAGGTTGTACGTGCCCTCGATGTTGGCCCGGAGGATCTTCTCGAACGGGGCTTCCAGGGAGATGCCCGCGAGGTGGACGATCGCGTCCACGCCCCGTACGGCCTCGCGCAGGGCGTCCTTGTCGGCGAGGTCCGCGGTGACGGCGTCCGGCTCGCCCTCGACGGGCCGCAGGTCGAGGAGGCGCAGCGAGTAGCCGTAGCCGGGCAGCAGGCCCCGCATCAGGGTGCCGAGCCCGCCGGCGGCGCCGGTGAGCAGAACGGTGCGGGGAGCGGGCATCCTCGGGTCTCCTTGCGTCGGCAACCGCATGCATGGACATCATTCATATGTGTGGACACGCTAGGGAGGGCGGCCGCACCCCGTCAAGTGCGCCGCACCGACGTGAATCTGCTCCCGGTCGCCGGTGTGCGCGCTTGACCGGCGCCGAGGAGGCGCTTTAGCGTGAGCGCGTTCAGAAATATGGACATGGATCAGAAACGTGCACGCGCTCAGAGGTCCGGTCCAGCGGAAGAGCGCCTGTCCGGTGCGAGCGCCTGCCTTAGGGAGAGCCCGTGACGTCAGCACCCCTCGCCGAACGCCTCAGCATCCCCAGCGGGCCGCTGTTCTTCCCCGTCACCGCCTACGGCCACGACGGCTCGGTCGACCTCGACGCCTATCGCACGCACGTGCGCCAGGGCATCGAGGCCGGTGCCGCCGCCGTCTTCGCCTGCTGCGGCACCGGTGAGTTCCACGCGCTCACGCCCGAGGAGTTCGACGACTGCGTCCGGGCGGCCGTCGAGACGGCAGCGGGCAGGGTCCCGGTGGTGGCGGGCGCGGGCTACGGCACCGCCCTCGCCGTGCGGTACGCGCGGCGGGCGGAGGCGGCCGGGGCGGACGGCCTGCTCGCCATGCCGCCCTACCTCGTGGTCGCCGGGCAGGAGGGCCTGCTGCGCCACTACCTGAGGTAGCCGCGGCGACCGCGCTGCCCGTCGTCGTCTACCAGCGCGACAACGCCGTCTTCACCCCGCGGACCGTGGTCGAACTGGCCCGCACCGACGGCATCATCGGGTTCAAGGACGGCGTCGGCGACCTCGACCTGATGCAGCGGATCGTCAGCGCGGTCCGCACCGAGGTCCCCGGCGACTTCCTGTACTTCAACGGGCTGCCGACCGCCGAGCAGACCCAGCTCGCCTATCGCGGCATCGGCGTCTGCCTGTACTCGTCCGCCGTCTTCTGCTTCGCCCCCGAGACCGCGCTCGCCTTCCACCGGGCGCTCGCCACCGGCGACGACGCGACCGCGCACCGGCTGCTGGACGGCTTCTACCGCCCGTTCGTCGAACTGCGCGCGCAGGGCCGCGGCTACGCCGTCTCCCTGGTCAAGGCCGGGGTGCGGCTGCGCGGACTGGACGTGGGGGAGGTGCGGCCGCCGCTGCAGGAGCCGGCCGAGGAGCACGTCAAGCAGCTCGCCCACCTGATCGAGCGTGGGCAGGCGCTGATCGAGGAGGACATGTGAGGGCGTCGGCCTTCGTCTACCCCTGGGACGTCAACGGCGACCCCGGGGCCCCGGCGCGGATCGCCGCGCTCGGCGTGCGACAGGTGACCCTGGCCGCCGCCTACCACTCCACGAGCGCGCTGACCCCCCGTCATCCGCGCCACCGCGTCGTCACCGCCGGGTACGCCGCCGTCCTGTACCGGGCGGACGCGCGCTGGGAGGGCCGCGCGCTGCGGCCCTTCCCCGCCGGGGACTGGGCGCCCGGCGACGCCTACGGCGAGGCCGCTGCGGCGCTCGCCGACGCCGGCCTGGAAGTGGCGAGCTGGGTCGTTCTCGCGCACAACTCCCGCCTGGGCGCCGAGCATCCGGACACCTCGGTCGTCAACGCCTACGGCGACCGCTACCCGTGGGCGCCCTGCATCGCGCAGCCCGCCACCCGGGCCTACCTGGTCGAGCTGGCCAGGGAGGCGGCCGTACGGCCCGGGGCGTGCGGGACGGAGCTGGAGTCCCTCGGCTGGTACGGACTCGGGCACCTGCACGCCCACGACAAGACCGGCGGGGTCGGCCTCGGCGACGCCGGGCAGTACCTGATGTCGCTGTGCTTCTGCCCGGCCTGCCGCGCGGGCTACGCCGCACGGGGCCTGGACGCCGGCGCGGTGGCGCACGCCGTGCGCGGCGCCCTGGAGCCGGTGTGGCGGGGAGCGTCCTCCGGCGGGGGCTGGGCCGGCGTGGAGAAGCTGCTCGGGGAGACGACGGCGGACGCCACCCGCGCGTGGCGCGACGCCACCGCCCGCAGCCTCCAGCAGGAGGCGGTCGCGGCGGTCCGCGCGGCGGCTCCCGAGGACTTCCGGATCCTGCTGCACGCCCACCCGGTGTCGTACCACTGCGGCGCCAACGCGGGCGTCGACCCCGCGCACGTCCTGTCCGTCGCCGACGGCGTGGTCGTGCCCTGCACGGCCGGGGCCGGGCTGCTGACGCCGTTCGCGGAGCGGGCCCGGGCCGGCGCCGTCCTGGCCGCCAACCTGACCGTCGTCTCCGGCATGGGCGGCAGCCCGCACACCCTGGGTGCCGACGCCGCCCGGGCCCGCGACCTCGGTGCGACCGAACTGCGGCTGTATCACGCCGGGTTGGCGTCGGACGGTGACCTGGAGGCGGTGCGCTCGGCGCTCGCCGCGCTCTGACACAGCGGCGCCGCCGTCACCGCCAGCGCGACGCCCAGCACGGCCAGCAGGGGCCGGTGGCCGACGACCTCGACCAGCCCGGCCCCCACGGCCAGCCCGGCCACGTTCGGTGCGAAGACCAGCGTGTGGGCCGTGGCGGCCGTCCGGCCGAGCAGGTCGTGCGGTGTCTCGCGCTGGACGGCGGAGAACGCGGCGATCAGCACGCACGGCAACCCCGCGCCGATCGCCGCACTGCACCCGACCACCACCGGGTCCGACGGCACCGCGCGCAGGGCCACCGCGACCCCGGTGAGGGCGATCCCGCAGGCCGCGAACCGGCGGTGCCCCAGCCGGCGCAGTGCGGCTCCCGAGACAAGCCCGACCGCGACCGATCCGGCGCCCTGGGCGGTGTACAGCACACCGGCGAACGCGGGGGAGTGCCCGAGCCCGTCCACGACCGCGTAGACCAGCGCGCCGTTCAGGCCCGCGCAGAGCATCGTGGTGCCCCCGGCCAGCACCAGGGGGCGCAGCCGCGCGTGGGCCCACAGGTGACGGGCGCCCTCGGCGGTCTGCCGCCACCAGGGACCGGCGTCCCGGCCGGGGCGCTCCTCATGGACGTGCAGCAGCGCGTACAGGCCCGCGGCGAGCACGAACGTCAGCGCGTCCAGCAGGACCACGGCCGGGCCGCCGTACGCGGCGTACAGGCCCGCGCCCGCCAGCGGGGCCAGCAGCTTCGTACCCTCGGCCGCCGTCGTCCGCAGTCCGTTGAAGTCGCCCAGCAGCGCCGGCTCGACGGCGGCGGCCACCAGCGCGGACTCGGCCGCGTCGTGGACGACCCCCGCGGCGCCGTAGCCGGTCAGGACGGCGAACAGCAGCCACAGCCGGCCGGGCGAGCCGACCGCGAGGAGGGTGGTCAGCAGTGCCGCGAGCAGCAGGTTGACCCCGATCAGCAGGGGTGCGCGGCGGACGCGGTCGGCGAGCGTGCCCAGCAGCGGGCCCGCCAGGGACGGCGCCCACAGGGCGAGCACGCACAGGGCGGCGAGCCCGCTGGAGCCGGTGAGGTCCTTCACCCACACCCCCGAGACCAGCCACAGGGCCGACGTGCCGAAGCCGGACACCACCACCGCTGTCAGGAACAGCCCCGCCTCGCGGTCGCGCAGCACCCGCAGCAGGGTCCATGAAGTCGTCGTCATGCCCGGCGATCCTGACGCCGGCGCCCGGCCCGGCACATCGGGCGGATGCCCTGAACACGGCGCTCCCACAGGGCGCGTCGAGGGGAGCGTGTCGGTTCAATGCCTTAGGAAGCGCTCCGGCCGAACCTGGACTTCCGCTGCCGGGAGCATTGACGGAACGTACGGCGCGCTCTACTTCGACCAGATCGGCCAGGCGGACACCGGCTGCGACTTCGAGTTCCTGGCCCGCCCGGGGAAGGCGCCGGACCCGTACGCCGGGTGAGCCGCCCGGCACCCCGACCGCTCCACCCCCACCCCTCCGACGCCCCCTCCCCGCTGAGCGGAGCCCTTCGGCACGGTGCGCAGAAAGCGCTTCCTGCGTACCCGTCCACGCCCCACTGCGAACGGAGAACAGTCATGGCCCAAGCCGCAGCCGTGGCGAAACCGCCCGCGCCACCCCGACGGCGTCGTGCCTCCGCCACGCCGCGCAGGCTGCCCTACCTGTTGATCACCCCGGCCGCCCTGCTCGTGCTGGGCTTCACCGCCTACCCGGTGGGCAGGCGCCACGCGGACGCGTACGCCTGCCCCCGGGACGGCCGGGTCAAGGGACGGTCATGGCCGGGCCAGGCGCAGGTCATGCCACGGCCAGGGTTTCGGTACCGATCGGGTAACGCCTCTCGCTTCCGGTGTGTGATGCGCGTAGACAATGCGTGACCTGGTGCTCCAACCACCAACCAGATCCGGAGATTTCATGCGGAAGTCCCTCAGGGCTGCGGCCGTCGCCGCCAGTTGTGCCGTCGCCGGCGCCGCCCTCTACGGCGCGGGCGCGGCCACGGCCGGTCAGTCGACGGCCAACTCCACCCACGAGCCCTACAACATCGGGCTCCTGGTCAAGGACATCGACACCTACTACGGCACCACGCTCGACAGCGACGGCGTGTACCAGGCGTCCCCGGACAGCCCCTACGCCAAGGACCTGGCGCGCATCGACGCCGACGCCCAGCGCTACATCGACAGGGCGGCGCGCACGGCGCACCACAAGGGCGAGAAGCCGGCCGTCGTCTTCGACATCGACGACACGCTGCTGCTCAGCCTGGACTACGAGAAGAAGAACAACTACGGCTACAACAGCGGCACCTGGGCCGCCTACGTCAACCAGGCGGACCGCCCGGCCGTCTTCGGCAGCCCCGGTCTCGTGCGGTACGCCGAGGCGAGGGGCGTCGAGGTCTTCTACAACTCGGGCCTGAGCGAGGCCCAGCGCTCCGCCGCCGTGGAGAACCTGAAGAAAATCGGCGCGGACGTGAACCTCGACGCCGGCCACATGTTCCTCAAGGACAAGGCCAACCCGCCGTCCTACCTGAGCGGCTGCGCCACCCCGGGCACCTGGACCTGCACCACGGTGCAGTACAAGGCCGGCACCCGGAAGCACATCGAGAAGGACCTGGGCTACGACATCATCGCCAACTTCGGCGACCAGTACTCGGACCTGGACGGCGGCCACGCCGACCGGACGTACAAGCTGCCCAACCCGACGTACTTCGTCAGCTAGGAGCCGTCCGGCGGAGCAGCCCGGAGGAGACCGGCCGCACCTCGCAGCCCGCGTCTCCGGCAGGAGCCGCCGGACAGCCCCCAAGAGCCGTCGTCCGGACCGGACCGGCTCTCGGGTGCGGTGCGTTCAGGCCGCCCCGAGCGGGGTCCGGTGCGGGCGGCCGCCCGGCTCCGGGGCCGGCACCACCGGGACGAGCGCCCTCGAACACCGGGCGGCCGGCCGCCGCCGCCCGGTGCGTGCCGGCTCCGTCCGGGCGTCGCCGGGCATGGCCGGCGACGCGGTCGGCGGCTTCTCCTCAGGCCCGCAGCGTCAGCACGATCTCGTCGATCTCCTCGCCCCGGGCCCGGGCGAAGCCCCGGGCCCGCGCGGCCGGGTGGAAGCCGCACTTCTCCAGCACGCGCAGCGAGCCCGTGTTGTCTCCCGCCGCCCTGGCGTACAGCGGGCGTTCGGGCACCTCGGCGAGCAGGGCGCGCAGCGCGGCCGTGGCGATGCCCCTTCCCCAGTACGCGCGGTCCACCCAGTAGGTGACCTCGCGCTCGCCCGGCTCGCCGTACACCGCGACCGAGCCGACCACGTCCCCGTCCGCCAGGATCGTGCGCGGCAGCACGCCGGGGGAGGAGCGCAGTCGCGCCCACTGGGCGTCGAAGGCGCCGCGGTCGCCGGGGTCCGCCGCGGTGAAGGCGGCCATGCGGAGGGCCTCGGGATCGTTCAGCTGCCGGTAGAACACCGGCAGATCGCTGTCGTGGACCTCGCGGAGCGCGATCTGCATGCCTCACAGCCTCCGGGTGGCGAGCGTCAGCCGGTCACGCGCGTCGAACAGGGCGTCCTTCACCATCTGCTCGTGCGCCGGGGTCAGCCGCGCCACCGGGACGGAGCAGCTGATGGCGTCACGGGCCGGCGTGCGGTACGGGATCGCCACGCCGAAGCAGCGCAGGCCCAGCGTGTTCTCCTCGCGGTCCACGGCGTAGCCCTGCTCGCGGACCTGGTGCAGCTCCACGATCAGCTTCTCGCGGTCGGTGATGGTGTTCTCGGTCAGCGCGGGCAGCGTCTCAGGGAGCATCTTGCGGACCTGCTCGTCGGTGTACGTGCTCAGCAGCGCCTTGCCGAGGGAGGTGGAGTGGGCGGGCAGCCGGCGGCCGACCCGGGTGAAGGGGCGCAGGTAGTGCTGCGACTGGCGGGTGGCCAGGTAGACCACGTTCGTGCCGTCCAGGCGCGCCAGATGGATCGTCTCGGTGGTGTCGTCGGACAGGCGGTCGAGGGTCGGGCGGGCCGCGGCGACCACCTCGTCGCCGTCGATGTAGGAGGTGCCGACCAGCAGCGCGCGGACGCCGATGCCGTACCGCGTGCCCGTCGCGTCGGTCTCCACCCAGCCCAGTTCGACGAGCGTGCGCAGCAGCATGTACAGGCTGGACTTGGGGTAGCCGACCGCCTCCTGGACGGCCGCCAGGGTGTGCATGCCGGGCCGTCCGGCGAAGTACTCGAGCAGTTCCACCGTCCGCACCGCGGACTTGACCTGCGCCCCGCCGCCTGTCCCGCCTGCCGGCATCGCCCTTGACCCCTTCGTTCGACGAGAAGCTGGAGATATAGTCTCCGACAGCGTATTCATCATCAGAGACAGTGTTCAGTATATCGAACGCCCTCGGTGGATGGCGCCCAGGAACGCCCGAATACTGCGGCATGACGTGTGGAGGGACCCGCGGTGGCAGCAGCACCAGTCTGGAGTGTCGACCCCCGTACCGGGAAGCAGCGCGAGCAGGTTGCGGTGGAGGCCACAGCCCAGGAGGTGGACGCCGTCGTCGGGGCCGCGCACGGCGCGCGCGGGGCGCTGGCCGACCGCGGCGTCCGCTCGGCCTTCCTGCGCACCGCAGCGCACCGGCTGGAGGCGGCCAAGGAACAGCTCGTCGAGGCCGCCGACGCGGAGTCCGCGCTCGGTCCGGTGCGGCTCACCGGGGAACTCGCCCGCACCTGCTACCAGTTGCGGGCCTTCGCGGACATCGTCGACGAGGGCGCGTTCCTCGACGTGATCATCGACCACCCCGACGACACCGCGATCCCGCCGGTGCCGGACCTGCGCCGCTACAAGGTGCCCCTCGGGGTCGTGGCCGTGTACGCGGCCTCCAACTTCCCGTTCGCCTTCTCGGTCGCCGGCGGCGACACCGCGAGCGCGTTCGCGGCCGGGTGCCCGGTCGTCGTCAAGGCCCACCCGGACCACCCGGCCCTGTCCGAGCTGGTGGCCAGGGTGCTGCGAGGGGCCGCCGCCGAGCACGGCATCCCGGAGGGCGTGCTCGGCCTGGTGCACGGCTTCGAGGCGGGCATCGAGCTCATCAGGCACCCGCTGGTCTCCGCCGCGGGCTTCACCGGGTCCGTGCGGGGCGGGCGGGCCCTGTTCGACGCGGCCGCCGCGCGGCCGGTGCCGATCCCGTTCCACGGCGAGCTGGGCTCGCTGAACCCGGTCCTGGTCACCGAGGCCGCGGCCGCCGAGCGGGCGGAGGCCATCGGCACCGGGCTGGCCGGGTCCATGACCCTGGGCGTCGGGCAGTTCTGCGTGAAGCCCGGCCTGGTACTGGTGCCGGCCGGTGCGGCGGGTGACGGCCTGGTCAAGTCGCTCACCGACGCGGTCAGCGACAGCGAGGCCGGGGTCCTGCTCGACCACCGCATGCGGGACAACTTCCTCGCCGGGGTGTCCGAGCGCGCCGGACTGCCGGACGTGGAGACCCCGGTGACGCCGGGCGCGGGCGGCGAGCACACGGTCAGCGCGGGCTTCCTGACGGTGCCCGCGCGGCGGCTGGCCGAGGAGGGCGCGTACGACGTGCTCCTGGAGGAGTGCTTCGGGCCGGTCACCGTGGTGGCCCGTTACGAGGACGAGGACGAGGCGACGGCGGTGCTGTCCCGGCTGCCGGGCAACCTCACCGCGACGGTGCACGTGTCGGCTCAGGAGGCGGCGGGCGAGGGCCGGGGGCCGGACCTCCTCGCCGCGCTGACGCCGCTGGCGGGCCGGGTGCTCGTGAACGGCTGGCCGACCGGTGTGGCGGTGGCGCCCGCCCAGCACCACGGGGGGCCGTACCCGGCGACCACCTCGATGTCGACGTCCGTGGGCGGCACCGCGATCGAGCGGTGGCTGCGGCCGGTGGCGTACCAGAACGCGCCGGAGGCGTTGCTGCCGCCGGAGCTCCGCGACGACAACCCGCTCGGGCTGCCGCGGCGGTTCAATGGGCGGCTGGAGCGGTGACCGGCAGGCGGACCGGCCACACGCGGCCCCGCGCACACGCCGGTCCGCACGGCCGGCCACCCGGTCCGGCCGCGCGGGGAACTGCGGGCGGCGCCTCCACGTCCTGTACCGCGTGATCGGCAACGGGACGAACGGCGGACGGACGGGCCGCGACCGGACGAGCGGGGCGCGGGTCATCCGTACGGCCGTGCCCGCCGAGGCGGAGGCCATCGCCGCCCTGCACGCGCGGGCGCGGGCGACGTACTACCCGGACGGAGTGCCCGACGACGGCACCGACTGGGTGGCAGCCTGGCGGGCCGCCGTCGAGCGGCCCGACGGACAGGTGCTGTGCGCCGTTGAGGGGGGCTGCCTGGTCGCCGTCGCCTCCTTCCGCACCCCGCCCGGCGCCGCCGCAGACACGGTCAGGCTGTTCCAGTTCCATGTCGACCCCGGCCACTGGCGCTCCCGCGTCGGCACGGCCCTGCACGCGGCGTGTGTGGACAAGTGGCGGGCCCAGGCCGCCCGCACCGCTGTGCTGGACGTGCACGTCGG
This sequence comes from Streptomyces sp. NPDC003697, assembly GCF_053587115.1. Lineage (NCBI taxonomy): Bacteria > Bacillati > Actinomycetota > Actinomycetes > Kitasatosporales > Streptomycetaceae > Streptomyces > Streptomyces sp. NPDC003697. Next base: position 90,146 of record NZ_JBSFNN010000003.1, on the reverse strand, counting down.
CAACCGGCGGGCCCAGGCCTTCTACGCCCGCATGGGCTGGACTGCCGACCCGACGCACCCGCCCGCCCCGGACGACCACCACCTGTGTCTGCGGTACGCGGTGAGCGGCGCCTTGGCCGCACCGGGGGCGCCGACCGCTGAATGAAAGCCGCTCCTCGAGCGTTCATGCATCCGGGCAGGGGAGGTTTCCGCCACGTACCCCGTACGAGCTGGGGAGAACGAGAAGATGCGCGTCGAGATCTGATCGGACGGCGCGTGCCTTTGGACCAACGGGGCCACAGCTCAGCGCATACCGCCTGAACTGCGAAAAGACCCATCCGACGGGGAGTCGGGGCAGACCGACGGGGTCAGCGGGCTACGTCTACAGATGCCGTACGGCTACGCCTAGAACGTCGTCCAGGGTGTCCGCCAGGGGGCCGAGGAACGCGGCTAGCTCATCGGCCGTAGCGGCGCTCTCACCCTCTTGGACGGCCTTCACAACGGCCAACAGCGCGGCGGCACACTCAACCTTGAATCGGTCACCGTTGGTCATACCTGCCGCCCGTGCAGATGCTTGCGAATCTTCGATTCCCTTTGCCGGCCAGGTGGCCGACGACCTACGCCGACGCCTCGACGCCGGCGAGTGGAAGGCGGGCGACAGATTCCCGGGAACCGCGGCCATCGCTGCCGGGTACGACATCCGTCAGTCCACGGCCGTGCGTGCTGTCGGCGTCCTGGTGACCGAGGGGCGGCTGCGCAAGGTGATTCCGCGCGGGTTCTTCGTCGTCTGACGACCATCAGTCTTCCTGGCGCGCCGTCATCAAGGGAAGAAGCCAGGAACAACGGTGGGTGGTCAGGACGGAGTCACCTAGTGCCGCATCAGGCAACGTTTGCCCTGTCGACGACGGTCCGTAGGCGCCGGTCGTCGGTGTTGCGGTTCCGCCAGATGATGTAGCGGCGGATCATGCTGCCCTGCTCCTTGTGGGTGGCGTGGTCGGTGCCGTCGAGGGTGAAGTAGCGCAGGGCGGTGAACTGGGCCTCGATGCGGTTGAGCCAGGAGGAGTTGGTCGGTGTGTAGGCGATCTCGACATTGTTTGCCGCCGCCCAGGTGCCCACCCGTTGGCACTTCTTCGTGGTCAGGTGCGGGGAGAAGTTGTCGCACACGATCGCGATCCGCACGGTCGGAGGATAGAGCGTGCGCAGGTAGCGGCAGAATTCCAGGAACTGGTGCGCCTCTTGATGGGCTTGATGTGGCCGTAGAGCTTGTCCTTGGCCAGGTCCAGGGCGGCGAACAGGTGTCGCACGCCGCCGTAGCGGTTGTAGGTGGCCCGGCGTCTACGGCGAGGTTCACGGCCTTGATCCTTGTGCCTGCCGCCGCGTTCGGCCCACTGCCGTCCAGGGTGCGGCATCAGGTTGAGCGGCCCGAACTCGTCCATGCAGAAGATGACTTCGGGCTCGTCCTCCTCGGGTATGACCTCGCCGTCGGCGATCGCGTAGAGGTGTTCGACGCGGGCCTTCTTGGCCGCGTAGTCGGGGTCACGGGAGGTCTTCCAGGTCTTCAGGCGTTGAAAGGAGACGCCTTCCTCGCGGAGCAGGATGCGCAGGCCCTCGTGGCTGATGTCGTCGACCACCCCCTCGGCGACCAGGAAATCCGCCAGCTTGGACAGACTCCAGGTGGAAAACGGCAGGTCGTGCTCGACGGCTTTGGACTTGGCGATCTTCTTGATCTCGCGGCGCTCGGGCAGGGTGAACGTCTTCGGCCGACCGCCCTTGTATTTCGGGTAGAGCGAGTCGAAGCCGTCGGCGTTGAAGTTGTGGATCACATCGCGAACCCGGTCGGCGCTGGTGAAGGTCACCCCGGCGATCTTCGCCACCGGCATGCCCTGCGCGGACAGCAGTACCATCTGGGCCCGCCGCCAGGTCACCACCGATCCAGTGCTCCTGCGGATGATCCGCAGTAACCGCTGGCCCTCGGCATCGTCGATCTCTCGGACCTGTACGCGTATCGCCATCAGCACAGAGTGGCCGCCCCCTGCCACCCGGTACAGCACCCGGACGGCGCGTCACATCACAACAGGCCAAACGTTCGCTGTTACAACACGCGGCCGCTCTGTCGGAACCGTGCACCACGCCGCCGCGTCTATCACGGGCATGGGCGAGAGAACCGCGGAACGGGCCACGGGTATGAACCCGAAGACGGAGGGCGGCGCCGGATGCCTACTCGCCGGCCTCGGTGCGACAGCCGCGCCGCTTGTCTGGGCACCGCGCGCCGCGGTCAGTATCGACGGAGGATTCGAGGGCCATGCCCGCGATCTGAGCGTACTCTTCATCGACCTGCCGCTCATCGTGCTCGGCGGCGCACTGGTTCCGCTCTTCGCCTGGGCGTTGGCCACCAGATGGGTGAACCGCTCCTGGGTCGCGGCACTCGTAGCCTTGGCCACGCTCGCGCTCGCGGTGTGGGGGCTCACCGAGTGGTGGACCCCCCGCCGGCAGCCGGACCCCGGTTACGGACCTGGGATCTGACCACGGCGTCCGCACATCGCAGCGCGACCAGCAGCCCCAGGATCACAACATCCCCGCGCCGTCGACTAAAGGGCAAATGTTGCCTGATGCGGCACTAGCACTCGAACTGTTTCCTCATCAGTGCTGTGAGACGCTTCCCTTCGTGATGGCCAAGCTGCCGTGTGTGGTGTTGGACCGTGCCGGGATTGTTGAGCTGTCCGGGTTACACCAGTCGCTTCTCGGCGGCACAGTGAACCAGCCGGATCCGGGGTGGTCGCTCGGTGACGGCTGGGCGACGCTTCACACCGACGGGCTCGTGTGGGCCTTCCAGCGGGTCGCCCAGCAGCGGTGGCGAGCCGTGAACGCGCCCCACCTCGTCGTCCTCGTCCGCGCCAGAGCCCGCTTCGAAGGCGGCCTCCTGGTCGAGCGCTCCAGGGCGGCGGCCGCATGACGGACCGGGAATCCCAGCAGCGGCGGTCAAGTCGGAGGAGTGAACGCGGCTACTTCCTGATGAAGGCAGACCGCATCGAGGACGACGCCTGGATGTCCCAGCCGGAAGCCGCCCGGTACCTGGGCATCGCGCTCACCCGCGTCGGGATGCTGATCGCCAACGGTCACCTGACACCGGCGGAAAACCCGGCCGGGCGGGCCGGAGTGACAACAACCGCCAGCGTTGAGGCCGAGAAAACCTGGCGAGCGAACGCGACAATCCGCGCGAAATCCACCCGCCTCCTGAAGGACACGATCAACTGGTTCTGACCGACGGTCCACAGGTCTTGACCATTGCGTCGATCGCAGGGGAATGCCCACTGCTGTTTGAACGTTCACGTTTGTTTGCGAAGGGGTTCTTCGCGTCCTGACCTAGTGGGGAGCCGAACACTGATGCGCGTCGATATCTGGAGCGACATCGCCTGTCCCTGGTGCTACGTGGGCAAGGCCCGCTTCGAGAAGGCGCTCGCGGCCTTCCCGCACCGTGACTCCGTCGAGGTGGTGCACCGTTCGTTCGAGCTGGACCCGCACCGGGCCAGGCACGACATCCAGCCCGTGGCTGCCATGCTGGCCAAGAAGTACGGGATGAGCGAGGCGCAGGTGCAGGCCGGTGAGGAGAACCTGGGGCGGCAGGCTGCCGCGGAGGGGCTCGCCTACCGGACCAGCGGGCGCGACCACGGCAGCACCTTCGACATGCACCGCCTGCTGCACTTCGCCAAGGAGCAGGGGCGCCAGGACGTGCTGCTGGGCTTGTTGTACAAGGCCAACTTCGCCGAGGAGCGGTCCGTCTTCGGGGACGACGAGCGGCTGGTAGAGCTGGGGGTGGCCGCCGCGCTCGACGCGGAGGGTGTGCGCCGGGTGCTCGCCGATCCTGACGCCTACGCCGAGGACGTCCGGGCCGACGAGCGGGAGGCCTCGCAGCTCGGTGCCCGCGGTGTGCCGTTCTTCGTCCTCGACCGGAAGTACGGCGTCTCCGGCGCCCAGCCCTCCGAGGTCTTCACGCAGGCGCTCACCCGGGCGTGGGACGAGCGGTCGCCGCTGGCCCTGCTGCCGGACGGGGACGCGGAGGCGTGCGGCCCGGACGGCTGCGCGGTGCCGCAGCACTGATCACCGGCGCCGACGCCCAGGTCGGGGCGGATGCATAAGCGGTCCTTGGGCCGATCATGCAGACGTGCGCCATGGACCGCAGCTTGCGTGGGCCGCAGAGTGGTTGCATGGAGACCTTCGAGAGCCTCGTTCGTGCCGAGTTCGCCCCGAAGAACACCTACCTGAACACCGCGAGTACCGGGCTGCTGCCCCGCCGCACCGTGGACGCGCTGCGGACCGCCGTCGAGGCGGCGGCCGCCGGGCGGCCCACCGACATGTTCGCGGACGTGGAGGCGGCCCGGGCCTCCTTCGCCCGGCTGACGGGGATCCCGGCCGGCCGTGTGGCGGCGGGCGCCTCCGTCGCCGTCTACAGCGGGCTGATCGCCGCCTCGCTGCCCGCGGGTGCCGAAGTCGTCACCGCCGAGGGTGACTTCAGCTCCGTGGTCAACCCCTTCCACGTGCGGGGCGACCTGAAGGTCCGCAGTGTGCCGCTGGAGGGGATCGCCGAGGCGGTCCGGCCCGGCACGGCCCTGGTCGCGGTCAGCGCGGCGCAGTCGGCGGACGGGCGGATCGCCGACCTGCCGGCGATCCGCGCCGCCGCCCGGGAGCACGGTGCCCGTACCTACGTCGACGCCTCCCAGGCCGCCGGCTGGCTCGACCTCGACGCGGGGGTGTACGACTACACGGCCGCCGTCGCCTTCAAGTGGCTGCTGTGCCCGCGGGGCGTGGCCTTCCTGACCGTCCCGGAGGACCTCGGCGGCCTGAACCCGCTGTTCGCCGGCTGGGTCGCCGGGGAGCGGCCCTGGGACAGCACGTACGGGCCGGTCGGTGAACTCGCCCACTCGGCCCGGCGGTTCGACGAGTCCCCGGCGCTGTTCTCGTACGCGGGCGGCCGACGGTCGCTCGAACTCGTCGAGCGACTGGGGGTCGAGGCCGTGCGCGCCCACGACCTCGGGCTCGCCAGGCGCTTCCGCGATGGCCTCGCCCGGCTCGGTGTGGAGGCGGTCCCCGCGCCCGGGTCCCCGATCGTGTCGGTGCCCGGACTCGGCCACCGACAGGGGGAGCTGAGCGCGGCGGGCGTCGAGACCTCCGCCCGCGCGGGCAGTCTGCGGGCGGCCTTCCACCTCTACAACACGCCCGCCGACGTGGATCGTCTGCTGGACGTGCTGGCCGGCTGACGAGCGGGCGGGACCTCCCGGAAAGGGAGGTCCCGCCCGCTCGTCACGCCCCGTGGTCACGTCACCGGGGTGAAGTCCCGCGCGCCGATGAACTCCGGCCGCCGCACCGGTGCCGCGAAGGGCTCCTCCGCCGTGTTCTCCACGCTGTTGAACACGATGAAGACGTTGCTGCGCGGGTACGGCGTGATGTTGTCGCCGGAACCGTGCATGGCGTTGCAGTCGAACCAGGTCGCCGAGCCCGGCCGGCCCGTGAACAGGCGGATGCCGTGCTCGCCCGCCAGGGCGGTCAGCGCCGCGTCCGACGGCGTGCCCGCGTCCTGCATCTGCAGCGACTTCTTGTAGTTGTCCTTCGGTGTCGCGCCCGCGCATCCCAGGAACGTCCGGTGCGACCCCGGCATGATCATCAGACCGCCGTTGGTGGCGTGGTTCTCGGTCAGCGCGATCGAGACGGACACCGTCCGCATGTTCGGCAGACCGTCCTCGGCGTGCCAGGTCTCGAAGTCCGAGTGCCAGTAGAAGCCGCCGGCCCCGAAGCCGGGCTTGACGTTGATCCGCGACTGGTGGACGTACACGTCCGACCCGAGGATCTGCCGCGCCCGTCCGACGACCCGCTCGTCGCGCACCAGCGCGGCGAACACCTCGCTGATCCGGTGCACCTCGAAGACCGAACGGATCTCCTGCGACCTCGGCTCGACGATCGACCGCTCGTCGGCCCGGACGTCCGGGTCCGTGATCAGCCGGTCCAGCTCGCGGCGGTAGACGGCGACCTCGTCGTCGGCGACGAGCCGGTCGACGGCGAGGAAGCCGTCGCGTTCGAAGGCCTGCAGGTCACCGACCGAGAAGGGGCCCGGCGTGTCGGGGGAGCCCCAGACGACGGGGTCCTGCCGGGGGACGGTGACCTCCGTGGTGCCACGGGTGGGGTAGAGATCGGTGAGCGTGGTCACGGTGCTGTCACACCTCCTCGGTGAGCAGGGGGTAGACGCCGTCCTCGTCGTGGTCCTCACGACCCGTCAGGGGCGGGTTGAACACGCAGATGCAGCGGAAGTCCTCCTTGACCCGGAGGGTGTGCCGCTCGTGCCCGTTCAGGCAGTACACGGTCCCCGGGGTGATCCTGTACGTCGTCCCGGTCTCGCGGTCGGTCAGCTCCGCCTCGCCCTCGACGCAGACGACGGCCTCGATGTGGTGGGCGTACCACATCCGCGTCTCCGTACCCGCGTAGAGGATCGTCTCGTGCAGGGAGAAGCCGACCTTCTCCTTGGCCAGGATGAGGCGCTTGCTCTCCCAGGTGCCGGACGCGGCCTTCACGTGCCGGTCGGTGCCTTCGATCTCCTTGAAAGAACGGACGATCACGGTGGTGCGTGCCTCCTTGCTGAGGGGTTCGGCTCGGCGGTGGTCACCAGGCCGTCTGGCTAGGCCGTCTCGCGGACGGCGCGGGCGAGGGTGCTCAGGCCCTCGTCCAGCTCTTCGGGGGTGATGGTCAGGGCCGGCAGCAGCTTGACGACCTCGCTCTCCGGCCCGGACGTCTCGATGAGCAGTCCGAGGTCGAAGGCGCGCCGCGCGACCCGCTCCGCGCGGCCCTTGTCGTGGAACTCCAGGCCCCACACCAGGCCGCGGCCCCGGTACTCCTCGACGTCGGCGAGGTTCTCCTCGGTGATGGAGATCAGCCACTGCTCGACCTGCTCACCGCGGGCGCGGGTCTGCTTCTCCATCGCCGACCCGTCGGTCCAGTACGTCTCCAGCGCGGCCGTGGCCGTGACGAACGCGGGGTTGTTGCCGCGGAAGGTGCCGTTGTGCTCACCCGGCTCCCACACGTCCAGCTCGGGGCGGAACAGGCACAGCGACATCGGCAGGCCGTAGCCGCTGATGGACTTCGACACCGTGACGATGTCGGGGACGATCCCGGCCTCCTCGAAGGAGAAGAAGGCGCCGGTGCGTCCGCAGCCCATCTGGACGTCGTCGACGATCAGCAGCATGTCCTGCCGCTCGCAGAGGTCCTTCAGGGAGCGCAGCCACTCGGGCCGGGCCACGTTGATGCCGCCCTCGCCCTGCACCGTCTCCACGATCACGGCGGCGGGTTTGTTCAGGCCGGAACCCTGGTCCTCCAGCAGCCGCTCGAACCACAGGAAGTCCGGCACCTTGCCGTCGAAGTAGTTGTCGAACGGCATGGGCGTGCCGTGTACGAGCGGGATGCCGGCGCCGGCGCGCTTGAAGGCGTTGCCGGTGACGGCGAGGGAGCCCAGGGACATGCCGTGGAAGGCGTTGGTGAAGGACACGACGGCCTCGCGCCCCTTCACCTTCCGCGCCAGTTTCAGCGCCGACTCGACGGCGTTGGTGCCGGTCGGGCCCGGGAACATGACCTTGTACGGCAGGTCGCGCGGTCGCAGGACCAGATCCTGGAAGGTCCGCAGGAACGTGCGCTTGGCCACGGTCGACATGTCGAGCCCGTGGGTGACGCCGTCCCGCGCCAGGTAGTCGATCAGCGCCCGTTTCAGCACGGGGTTGTTGTGGCCGTAGTTCAGGGAGCCGGCGCCCGCGAAGAAGTCGAGGTACTCATGGCCGTCCTCGTCGTACATGCGGCTGCCCCGCGCGCGGTCGAAGACGGTGGGCCAGCCGCGGCAGTAGCTGCGCACCTCGGACTCCACGGTCTCGAAGACGCTCAGGTCGGGCTGGGTGATGGTCACGACGAATCGCTCCTCGGTGGGTGAGGGGTGATGTGGGGAGTGTGGTGCGGTGGTGCCGGAAAACGCGGGGGGAGCCCGGTGACACGCCGGGAGGTCAGAGGGAGAGCGGCCCGATGCGGTACAGCACCTCGGGGTCGTGCGGCCCGTCCGGGAACTGGTCGGCGGTGAAGAGGACCTCTCGTTCGACGGCGACCTGGTGGCGGGCGGCGAAGGAGGTGAAGAGGCGCTCGGAGGCGGTGTTGCCCGGCGTGATCGTGGTCTCGACCACGGTGAGTCCGCGCTCGGCGGCGACCCGGGCGGTGAGCGCGTCCAGCAGCCGGGCGGCCAGGCCGCGGCCGCGGTACGCGGAGTCGACGGCCACCTGCCACACCAGCAGGGTGTGCGGGCGGTCCGGCCGCACGTACCCGGTGACGAAACCGACCGGCAGGCCGTCGGCGCCGCGAGCCACCACCGACGTCGCGGCGAAATCGCGGCACCACAGCAGATAGCTGTAGGAGGAGTTGAGGTCGAGCGTCCCGGAGTCCTTCGCTATCCGCCACAGCGCCGCCCCGTCGGCGACGGCCGGGCGGTCGATGCGCAGCGCCTCCGGTATTTCCGTACGAGGTATGTGCAGTTCTGCGTGTGCGGCAGTCATACGGCTTGAACTTACCGAGCAGAATTGAAAAATGCATCGCCGTGAAGGGTTCCATGGCGATGCACCACGTGTTATCACGCGGGCGCGAAAGTCGCGCAGCGGGGTGGAGAATTCACCCGGTTTGCCCACCCTTGTCCGGACGTTCGGGGTGCGCTGTGGAGTCGATCACACGGCGGACAACTCGCTCGACAAGCTCCGGAATTACTGCACCGGACGGTAGTGGACCTCTGATGTTTGGGAATTCCTGAATCGGGCAGAAGAGAACGGGAAGCCATCCGGACGGGAATTGTGAATTACTTGTGCTTCAGGCTCCGGTAACCCCGTCGATTCTTTCCCGGAGGATGTCGGCATGTCCGTTGTGCCGGGCGTACTCCTCGATCATGTGCACGAACACCCATCGGAGGCTGATCTCCAGCCCGGCCATCGGGCCGTCCGTGATGCGCCCCGTGTCGTCCAGCGACCGGCCCGCGCACAGCTCCTGTCCCCGGGCGATCTCCCGGCGCCAGGCGGTGAGCGCCCGGCCCAGGTCGCGCGCCGGATCGAGCTCGTATCCCGTCGCCTCCTCGAACACCGGCGGCACGTCGAGTCCGGCGAACGCCCGCTGGAACCAGTTCCGCTCGACCTCGGCCAGGTGCTGGACGAGTCCCAGCAGGGTCAGGGGGGACGGGTCGCACGAGGCGGTCCGCACCTGCGCGTCGTCCAGCCCCGCGCACTTCAGCTCCAGCGTGGCGCGGTGGAAGGCGAGCCAGCTCTCCAGCATGGGCCGTTCCGCGCCCGTAGTGAGGGGTACGGGGCGGCCGTCGGGCAGGGTGAGCGATGTTCCGGTGGTCATGGGGGCAGCATGGCATGCCGGCCCGGCGGCAGGGATCGTTCCGGACAGCCACCGGGACGCCGATGGCCTTCCGGCCGGGTGCGCGCCCCGCGGGTGCCCGTCGCCGTCAGGCCGTCGCGGGGCCCCACGCCTCCCCGGCGGCCCGACGGGCCGCGGCCGCGTCCACGTCCAGGCCGTGCTCCGCCAGCGCGGCGCCCAGTGCCGTCAGGCCGGCCGCGACCACGTCGAGCGTGGCGTCCGCCCCGTAGTGGTTCACGCGGATCATCTCTTTGGCCAGGGCGCCTCCGCCCGCTGCCAGCGGCAGCGCGGGGTCGGTCGCCAGGGCCCGGGTCACCAGCTCGGCGGCGACGGTGCCCGACGGCGCCCGCAGGGTGGTCGCCACGGGGGCCGCCTCCGCGTCCTTGTGGACGTACGGCTCCAGGCCGCCGCCGAGGGCCCGCGCCCCCGCCCGCGTCGCCGCGGCGGCCGCGCGGTGCCGCGCCGTCACCGTCTCCAGGCCGGCCGTCTCGACGCGCTCCAGGCAGGCCTCCAGGGCGAGCATCTCCAGCTGGGCGGGAGCGTGCAGCAGCGCCTTGCGGCCGCCGTCGATCCAGCGCTCCTTCCAGTCGAGCAGCGACAGGTACGACCGGCGCGGCGCCCGCGGGTTCGCGGCCATCCGGGCCCACGCCCGCTCGCTCACCGAGACCGCCGACACCCCGGCCGGCCCGCCCAGCGCCTTCTGCGCTCCGATCACGCACAGGTCCACGCCCCACGCGTCCGGCAGCACCGGCTCCGCGCCGATCGAGGCGACCGCGTCGAGGTAGAACAGCGCGCCCTGCTCCCGCACCGCCCCGGCGACGTCGGCTACCGGGTTCGTGTTGCCGGTGGCAGCCTCCGCGTGCACCAGCGACACGAAGTCGATCTCCGGGTGCTCGGCGAAGGCCTCGCGGATCTGCGCCGCCGTCACCGCCGTGTGGTACGGCACCGACAGGTCGTGGACCGTGGCCCCGCAGTCACGCAGCCAGTCGCCGAACGTCTGGCCGTAGGGGCCCGTGATGACGTTCAGCGCGGTCGTGCCGGGGCCGGCCGCGGCGCGGATCGCGCCCTCCAGCGGCAGCAGCGCCTCGCCCTGCGTGATCACGACGTCCTGCTCGGTGGAGAGCAGTCGCGCCACCCGGTCCTCGATGGAGGCGAAGCGGGCGGCGCTCAGCGGGGCGAGGTCCAGGAAGGGATGGGTCACGGCGGTGCTCTCTTCTCAGCGGCAGGGTCGACGCAGTCGAGACTAACCGGCAGGTGTGCTCCCCTTACCACCGGTGACTTCTCAGGTGGGACGGCCCGGCAGCCATCGGATTGGTAGGAGGACCTCAAACATATTCTTATAATCGGAAGCTGTTCCCCCACAGCACCAGCTCCTCGTACCCCCACAGAGAGGTCCCCCGTGAACACGCTCTTCGGGCGCCGGGCCCGCATCCTGGCCGCCAGCACCGCGACGGCGGGAGTGGTCCTCCTGGCCGGCTGCACCTCGAGCGGCGACGGCGGCAGCGGCTCCAAGACGGCCGCCGGCGGGGTCGAACTCGTCAAGGCCGGGCAGCTCACCACCTGCACACACCTGCCGTACCCGCCCTTCCAGTCGGAGATCGACGGCAAGGTGCAGGGCTTCGACGTCGCCCTGATCGACATGGTCGCCAAGGACCTCGGCGTGAAGCAGCAGATCCTCGACACGCCGTTCGAGAACTTCAAGACCGGTGCCTTCCTCAACTCCGGCGAGTGCGACCTGGCCGCGGCCGGCATGACCATCACGGAGGAGCGCAAGAAGAACGTCGACTTCTCCGACCCGTACTTCAACGCCACCCAGGCCGTCCTGGTGGACAAGAAGAGCGGCATCACCTCGCTCGCCGACGTCAAGGCGAAGGGGAAGAAGCTCGGTGCCCAGGCGCAGACCACCGGCGAGGAGTACGTGAAGGGCAAGGGCTACGACCCGGTGTCCTTCGAGTCCTCCGACGCGGTCCTCAACGGCCTGCGCACCGGCCAGGTCCAGGCCGTCGTCATCGACTACCCGGTCGTCCAGGGCTGGCTGAAGGACAAGGCCAACGCCGGCGCCTTCAAGGTCGTCGACAGCCTGAACACCGGCGAGCAGTACGGCTTCACGGTGAAGAAGGGCAACACCGAGCTGCGTACCGCCATCAACAAGGCGATCGCCGACGCGAAGGCCGACGGCACGTACAAGAAGCTGTACGAGCAGTGGATCGGCCCCTACGACGAGTCCGCCTCCTCACCCGCCGCCTCATGAGCGGGACCACCGGCACGACGGACCTGGCCCCGAGGCGCAAGGGCCTGACCCGTCGGCACAAGCGCCGGCTCTCACGCGGCGCCCAGTACGCCGTCTTCGCCGCCGCCGTGATCGCCTTCGCGGTCACGGCGGACTGGGGGCGGCTGCAGAACCAGTTCGCGCAGGCGGACATCGCGCGGCAGATGTTCCCGGACGTCATCACACTGGCGCTGAGGAACACCGTCCTGTACACCGTGTCCGGCTTCCTCGTCGGCCTGGTGCTCGGCATGGCCATCGCGCTGATGCGCCTGTCGTCGGTGGGCCCCTACCGCTGGTTCGCCGGCGTCTACGTCGAGATCTTCCGCGGTCTGCCGGCGCTGCTGATCTTCATCTTCATCGGTGTGGCCGTCCCGCTCGCCTTCCCCGGCACGGAGATCGTCGGCGGCACGTACGGGAAGGTCGCCCTCGCGCTCGGCCTGGTGGCCGCCGCGTACATGGCCGAGACGATCCGCGCCGGCATCCAGGCGGTGCCGAAGGGGCAGATGGAGGCGGCCCGCTCGCTGGGCTTCTCACCCGCCCGCGCCATGGTCTCGATCGTCGTCCCGCAGGCCTTCCGCATCATCCTGCCGCCGCTCACCAACGAGTTCGTCCAGCTCTTCAAGGACTCCTCGCTGGTGCTGTTCCTCGGCGTCACCCTGCAGGAGCGCGAGCTGTCGAAGTTCGGCCGCGACCTGGCCAGCACGACGGCCAACTCCACGCCGATCCTCGTCGCCGGCCTGTGCTACCTGCTGGTCACGATTCCGCTCGGCTTCGTCGTCCGCCGCATGGAGGCCAAGGCCCAGGAGGCCGTCAAGTGAGTACCGCCGAGATCAGCGTCCGGGACCTGCACAAGTCCTTCGGCGACAACCAGGTGCTGCGCGGCATCGACCTGGAGATCGGGCAGGGCGAGGTCGTCTGCGTCATCGGCCCCTCCGGCTCCGGCAAGTCGACCCTGCTGCGCTGCGTGAACCTGCTCGAGGAACCCACCCGGGGCCAGGTCTTCGTGGGCGGCACCGAGCTGACCGATCCCGACGTCGACATCGACGCCGCACGCCGCCGCATCGGCATGGTCTTCCAGCAGTTCAACCTCTTCCCGCACCTGTCGGTGACCGAGAACCTCACGCTCCCGCAGCGCCGGGTGCTCAGGCGGAACAAGGCCGCCGCCGCGCGGATCGCCGCGGAGAACCTGGAGCGCGTCGGCCTCGCCGACAAGGCGGACGCCTACCCCTCCTCCCTCTCCGGCGGCCAGCAGCAGCGCGTCGCCATCGCCCGGGCGCTCGCCATGGGACCGGAGGTCATGCTCTTCGACGAGCCGACCTCCGCGCTCGACCCCGAACTCGTCGGCGACGTCCTCGCGGTGATGCGGATGCTCGCCGGCGAGGGGATGACGATGATGGTCGTCACCCACGAGATGACGTTCGCGCGGGAGGTCGCCGACCGGGTCGTCTTCATGGACGGCGGCGTCATCGTCGAGGACGGCACGCCCGAGCAGGTGATCGGCGCCCCGCGGCACGAACGCACCCGCCACTTCCTGTCCCGGCTGCTCGACCCGGCGATGGCCGAGGTCGAGGAGGAGACCTCCGACCAGGTGGGCAAGGGCGGGCGGTAGCTCACTAAGGTGCGGTGCATGAGCGATGACGCGGTGCTGCACGTGAAGGGGAGGGTGCTCGCCGGCCCGGGCGACGGGGAGGGCGACGGGGGAGTCCGCGACGAGATGTGGGTCGTCGGCGGGCGGATCTCCTACGACCGTCCCGCCGGCGCCCGCGACGTCCGCACGGTGGAGGGCTGGGTGCTGCCCGGACTCGTGGACGCGCACTGCCACGTCGGCCTGGACGCGCACGGTCCGGTCCCCGAGGACGTGGCCGAGAAGCAGGCCCTCACCGACCGGGAGGCCGGCACCCTGCTCATCCGCGACGCGGGCTCGCCGTCCGACACCCGCTGGATCGACGGCCGCGAGGACCTTCCGAAGATCATCCGGGCGGGGCGCCACATCGCCCGCACCCGCCGCTACATCCGCAACTACGCCCACGAGATCGAGCCCGGCGACCTGGTCGCGTACGTCGCCCGGGAGGCCCGGCGCGGCGACGGCTGGGTGAAGCTGGTCGGCGACTGGATCGACCGCGACCTGGGCGACCTGTCCGCGTGCTGGCCGCGTGAGGCGGCCGGGGCGGCGATCGCGGAGGCGCACCGCCTCGGCGCCCGCGTCACCGCCCACTGCTTCGCCGAGGACTCCCTGCGGGACCTGGTCGAGGTGGGCATCGACTGCGTCGAGCACGCCACGGGCCTGACGGACGACCTGATCCCCCTGTTCGCCGAGCGCGGCGTGGCGATCGTGCCGACGCTGGTCAACATCGCCACCTTCCCCCGGCTCGCGGACGGCGGCGAGGCGAAGTTCCCCAGGTGGTCGGCGCACATGCGCCGCCTGCACGAGCGCCGCTACGACACCGTGCGCAACGCCTACGACGCGGGCGTCCCCGTGTACGTCGGCACGGACGCCGGGGGCTCCCTGGCCCACGGGCTGGTCGCGGAGGAGGTCGCGGAACTGGTGACGGCCGGCATCCCGCCCGTCCAGGCCCTGTCGGCGACGACGTGGGGCGCACGCGCCTGGCTCGGCCGCCCCGGGCTGGAGGAGGGCGCGCCGGCCGACTTCGTCGTGTACGACGAGGACCCGCGGGCGGACGTACGGGTGCTGGCGGCCCCGCGGCGGGTGGTGCTGAACGGGCGGATCGCCGGACGGGGGCGGCGTCCGGGACAGCCGAGGCAGCCGGAGGAGGCCGTGACGGGACCGGCGGGCGGCTGACGCCGTGACGGGTCCGGGGGACGGCTGAGGGCCCGACGGGACCGGCGGCCCGTTGACGGCGCGTTACCGGGCGGCCTGCCGGATCGTTGCGCACTCCCTGGTGTGCGCCGGTGCGTCAACCAGCGCGTTCGCACGGGGGGCGGTACGGGAGTGAAGCCCGGGAACAGCGGTGCCCAGAAAATCGAAAAACTTCGCGGAAACCCCACGAAGGGGTGAAGTTACTCAGGACGTCCTCCCGTTCACTCCCGGTGCGTAATCCTTGCCGGGTCCCAAGCACGTCCTCTCTGGGGGTCCCCACTGTGAACGGCACCAACTTCCGCCTGCCCGCGCGCCGTTGCGCCATCGTCGCCACCGCCACCGTGCTCGTCGCGGGGCCGCTGGCCCTGACCGGCGCGGCCTCCGCCTCCGCGACCACCGGCCACGGCCGCGCGAGCGCCGCCGTCCTGCGCACCGGCCTGGACGTCCACCTCGCCAACCGGACGGTGGACGTCCCGCTCGCCCTCTCCCTCAACGAGGTCCAGGCACCGCGGAGCGCCGAGCGGACCGCCCTGACCGCCCGCCTGGACGGCGTCGACCACGGCCGCCCCTTCAGCGTGCTGAGCGCGGACGTGGCGTCGGCGAAGGCGACGGCGGACACACACGGAGCCGAGGGTTCGGTCCACCTGGCGCACGCCCGGGTGCACGTGCCCGGTCTGCCCCTGCTCTCCGTCATCGAGGCCGAGGAGGTCACCGCGAAGGCCACCTGCGAGGCCGGCAGGGCTCCGGTCGCCGACTCCCACGTGCCGGGCGCGGTCACCGTGCTCGGCAGGAGGGTGACGCTGACAGCCGGCGGCACGACCCGGGTACGGGTGCCGGGCGTCGGCGAGGTGCGCCTGGAGCTGTCCCAGCGGGAGACGACGAGCCGCAAGGCCGCCGCCACCGCCCTGGAACTCACGGTCGCCGTCAATCCGCTCAAGCTGAACGTCGCCGAAGTGGAGGGCACGCTGACGCTCGCCGAGGCGAAGTGCGAGACCCCCGAGGCCGCACGGGAGCCGGCCGCGCAGCAGCCGCGACCCGAGGCCTCCGCACCGCGCACGTCGGCCGCCCCGGACGTGAAGCCCCAGGGCGCCGGCGGGTCCGACCTGGCGGAGACCGGCGGCAGCTCGCTGACGCCGTACCTCGCGGCCGGCTCGGCCGTCCTGCTCGCGGCGGGCGGAGGAACCCTCGCCCTGCTCCGCCGCCGCCGCGGCTGACACCCGGACCCCCGGCCGCACGTGGCCCGCGCGCGGATCACGGGCCGCGTGCGGAGCGCGCCGGGTCCGCCCCGGCACCGGCGGCGGCGCGCAGGGCGAACCCCCGCCCGCGTACCCGACGCCCCGGCGGCACCGCGGACACGCCCCGGCGCCCGGCCGGAGCCCGACGAGGGGCCGGCGGAGCCGAACGGGGCGACACCGACGTGACCGACCGGACGGGGCGGACGGGACCGACTCGGACCGACGGGGCCGGGCGGGACGGGCCCCACGAAACCGCCGGGCCACGAGACCGACGGAACCGGACGGCCCGACGGAGCCGGGCGGGGCGGCCGCACCAAGGGCCGGACGGGACCGACCGGGCCGGGCGGGGCCGGCGGTGTCTACGGCAGTGCCCGGTCCAGTGCCGTCAGGAACGCCTCCGTGGTCCGCCCGTCCCGTACCGCCAGGCGCAGCCAGTCCTCGTCCAGGCCCGGGAAGGTGTCCCCGCGGCGCACCGCGAAGCCGAGCTCCCGCAGCCGGTGCCGTACGGTCGCCGCTCCCGGCAGGCGGACCAGCACGAACGGGCCCTGTGCCGGTTCCGCCACCCGCACGCCGCGCGCCGCGAAGCCGGCCAGGCCCGCCACCAGGCGGGCCCGGTCCGCGGCCACGCGTTCCGCCGCGAGCGCCGCCTCCGCGACGGCCCGCGGCTGCACGCACGCCTCGGCCGCCGCGAGCGCCGGCGTGGACACCGGCCACAGCGGCTGCGCCCGCTCCAGCTCGGCGATCGTCCCCGGCGACGACAGCACGTAGCCGATCCGCAGGCCGGCCAGCCCCCACGTCTTGGTCAGGCTGCGCAGCACCACCAGGCCGGGCACGTCGGTCCGCCCGGCCAGGGCCTCGCGCTCGCCCGGGACCGCGTCCATGAACGCCTCGTCGACGACCAGCGTCCGCCCGGGCCTCGCCAGGGCGGCGACCGTCGCGGCCGGATGCAGCACGGACGTGGGGTTCGTCGGGTTGCCGATCACCACCAGGTCGGCGTCGGCGGGGACGGCCGCCGGGTCGAGACGGAAGCCGTCCTCCGCGCGCAGCAGCACCCGGCCGACGGTGTGCCCCGCGTCCCGCAGGGCCGCCTCCGGCTCCGTGAACTGCGGGTGCACCACGACCGGCCGGCGGACCTCCAGCGCGCGGGCGAGCAGCACGAACGCCTCCGCGGCCCCCGCCGTCAGCAGGACCCGCTCCGCCGGAAGGCCGTGCCGCGCCGCGACCGCGGCCCGCGCCGCGCGTCCGTCCGGGTAGGCCGCCAGGCCGGGGAGCGAGGCGGCGATCCGCTCCCGCAGCCACCCCGGCGGGGTGTCCGCGCGGACGTTCACGGCGAGGTCGACCAGGGCCGAACCGTCGTCGCGCACCTCGGCGTCCCCGTGGTGGCGCAGGTCGTGTCCGTCGGTGGGTGCGTCGGGGACGGGCTCCTCAGTGCGCATGCGAGTGAGCGTGCCCCCCGTGATGCCCGTGCCCGTGTCCGTGCCCGTCGTGGTGGCCGTCGTCGTCCGGGTGGAAGTGCGGCTGCTGCGGCAGGCCGACCTTGTCCTCGAAACCCGGCAGCGCGATCCGGTAGACGCACGAGTCGCAGTTCATCCGCAGGTCCCCCTGCACCGCCTCCTCGTACCGCTCCGTCACCAGGTCCAGCAGTTCCGGCTCCGGTCCGATGACGTCCGCCGTGCGCACGTCGAGCTGCGGGTGAGCGGCCGCCCACTCCTCGGTCTGCCGCCGCACCCGGTCCGGCAGGACGCCGGTGAACAGGAAGTAGGGCAGGACGACGATCCGCCGGGCGCCGAGCCGCGCGCACCGGTCCAGACCCCCCGGCACGTCCGGCTGGGCCAGCGACACGAAGGCCGTCTCCACGCCCGCGTAACCGCGCCCCTCCCACAGCAGCCGGGCCGCCTTGAACACCTCGGCGTTGGCGTCCGGGTCCGTCGAGCCCCGCCCGACCAGCAGCACCGTCACCTCGGCGCGCTCACCGGGCGTCCGGGCGGTGCCCTCCAGCGCCTCGTCCAGCCGCCGCTCCAGCACCCTCAGCAGCGACGGGTGGGGACCCAGCGGGCGGCCGTAGGTGTAGGAGATGCCCGGATGCCGTTCCTTCTCGCGGGCGAGCGCCGCCGGGATGTCGCCCTTGGCGTGCCCGGCGGACACCAGCATCAGCGGCACGGCGGCGAAGCGGCGCACGCCCCGCTCGACCAGTTCGGCGACCGCGTCGCCCAGCGGCGGCGGGGACAGCTCGATGAACCCGCCGGCGACGGGCAGGTGGGGGTGGCGGCTGCCCAGCCGGCGCACGAAGTCGCGGAACGCCTCGGCTCCGGCGTCGTCCCGGGTGCCGTGGCCGGCGATGAGCAGGGCGGGCGGCGGGGTGGTCACGGGTTCTCCTCGGGCGAAGTGGGGTGGTACAGCAGGGCGTTGAGCGCGGCGGCGGCGACCGCCGAACCGCCCTTCTCGGACACGTTGCTGACGGCGGGCAGCCCGCTCTCGCGCAACGCGGCCTTGGACTCGGCCGCCCCGACGAAGCCGACGGGCAGACCGATGACGAGCGCCGGGTCCGCGTCCAGCGTCAGCAGCTCCTCCAGGGCGGTCGGCGCGCAGCCGATCACCCACAGGGCGCCCGGGCCGACCTCCTCGTGGGCGAGCCGGACGGCGTGCGCCGACCGGGTCAGGCCGGGGCCGGAGCGGGCGTTGCGCAGTCGGCAGACGGTGTCGCGCCGGGTGATCCCGGCGGCGACCATCTCGACGTCCACGACGACGGGCGCCCCGGCGTGCAGCGCCGCGTGCGCTGCGGCCAGCTCGTCCTCGTCCATGACGAGGTCGTCGGCGTAGGCGAGGTCGGCGGAGGAGTGGACGACCCGCTCCACCACCGCCCGTGTCAGCGGCGGGAGGTGCGAGGTGTCCAGCCGGGACCGCAGCCGCCGGAACGACTCCTGCTCGATGGGGTGGGCCACACGGTTCACTTGGCGTCCTCCTGCCGGGTGTCCTGCCAGCGGTAGCCGCGCGGGGTGACCATGCGCCCCGCGATCCGGCGGGTCGCGGTGTTGCCCACGGTCACGACCGTCATCATGTCGACCGTCGCCGGGTCCAGGTCCGCGAGTGTCGTCAGCCGGCTGGACTCGTCCGGCCGTGAGGCGTTGCGGACGACACCGACCGGCGTCGTCGGTTCCCGGTGTGCGGCGAGCATCGCGAGCGCCTTCGGCAACTGCCAGTCACGGCCCCGGGAACGCGGGTTGTAGAAGGTGACGACGAGGTCCGCCTCGGCCGCGGCCCGCACCCGCCGCTCGATGACCTCCCACGGCGTGTGCAGGTCGGAGAGGCTGATCGAGACGTGGTCGTGCCCGAGCGGGGCACCCAGGATCGCCGCGGCGGCGAGCGCGGCCGTCACGCCCGGCACGCCGACCACGTCGATGTCGTCGGACGCCTCGGCGAGCGCGGGGGAGGCCATGGCGTACACCCCGGCGTCCCCGCTGCCGATCAGCGCGACGGCGTGTCCCGCGCGGGCCTCGGCGACCGCCGTGCGTGCCCGCTCCTCCTCCGCGCCGAGCCCGGACTCCAGGACCCGGGTGCCGGGCCGCAGCAGGTCGCGGATCTGGTCGACGTACTGGTCGAGCCCCACCAGCACGGACGCGCGCCGCAGTTCGGCGTGCGCACGCGGCGTGAGCAGGTCGCGGGCACCGGGCCCGAGACCGACGACCGCGAGCCGTCCGCGCGCCGGCCGCCGCACGACGGCACAGGTCGCCATGGCGGGCCGGCCGTCCGCGCGCACCGACTTCCGCTTGGGCACGAGGAGTTCACCGCCGCCCACGAGCGCCGCCGCCTCCGCGACGGACGGCGTGCCGACGGCGGCGAGCGGCGCGTCGGAGGGGTGGGGCACGTCGACGGCGGCCAGGGCGCCGGCGGAGTGGGTCACCACGGGCACGCCCAGCCGTTCGGCCGCGGCGACGATGCCCGGCTCGTCCGCCTTGGCCTCCACGGTGGCCAGCTCGGCGACGCTGTCCGCGGACAGTCCCGCCTCCCGCAGAGCACTCCCGATCACCTCCAGTACTTCCTCCGCGGGCACGTTCCTGGACGCACCCACGCCCACCACCAGGGACGGCGGCCTCAGGAGCACCTCGCGGGCGCCGGGCACGGCGGCCCGGTCCGTCAGCCGGACGGTGTACGCACCCTCGGCGGCGAACGGCACCGGCGGCAGCGGCCACGGCACCTCGGCGTCGAGGGCGACCGGTTCCCCGTCCAGCAGGGCCCGCGACACGCCCGCGACGTCCCCCTCCACGGGCAACCCGAGCGTGTCGAGGCCGGGGATGCCCACGGCGTCCGTCGCCGTGGTCACCACCGGCTGCGCGCCCAGCAGCTCGGCGACGTCGCGGGCGAGTTCGTTGGCGCCGCCCGCGTGCCCGCCGGCCAGCGACACGGCGAACCGCCCGCCCTCGTCGACGCACACCACCCCCGGGTCGGCGCTCTTGTCGCCCAGCAGCGGGGCGATCAGCCGGACCACCGCTCCGGTGGCCAGGAAGCACACGAGCTGCCCGCACTCGGCGAAGGCGGCCCGCACGGCGTCCCCCACGGGGCCGTCGTAGACCCGCGTGCGGTCCGGCCACGCGGCCGCCAGCCGGTCCCGCGCAGCCGCCCCCGCCGCGGTGGCGGAAATGAGGCCGATCACTGAGCAACTCCTTCGCTCTCGGTGGGCGCCGGGGGCCGCTCGCCCCACAGCAGGAAAACCGGATTGGCCGCCGCCAGCCGGGTCACGGCCCCTGGCAGCGGGGCGAGCCGCGACGACTGCAGCAGCACCCCCTCGCAGCGCAAACCGGCGTCCGTGAGCGCCGCGCGCGCCGCCGGCACCCGGTCGAGCGCGGCCAGGGCGACGACGACGGTCCGCCGGGCCCGGCGCGCGCACGCGGCGACGACGGGGGGCAGCTCACCGCCCCCGCCGCCGACGAACACGGCGTCCGGGTCGTCCAGCGCGGCGAGCGCGTCCGGCGCCCGGCCGTGCACGACCGCCACGTCGACGCCGTGCGCCCGGGCGTTGGCGCGGATCCGCTCCACCCCGTCGGCGGCCTTCTCCACGGCGACGGCGGCGGCCCCGAGCCGCGCGCACTCCACCGCCACGGACCCCGACCCGGCGCCGACGTCCCAGACCAGGTCGCCCGGGCGGGGCCCGAGCCGGGCCAGGGCCAGGGCCCGCACCTCGAACTTGGTGATCATCGAGTCGCGGTGCGCGAACGCGTCCTCGGCCAGCGCCCACCCCGCGGGAGGCGCCGGCGGGCCGGCGACCGTGCGCACGCCGCCCGGCGCCCGCGCCTCGTCCAGGCACAGCACCACGCTGACCGCCGGGCCCCAGTCGCGGGCGGCGGCCTCGGCGGGCGTGACCCGTTCGACCCGCTCGCGCGCGGCGTCGCCCAGCGCGGAGGCCACGACCAGCACCCGCTCGCCGCAGGTGCCGGCCAGCGCGGCGCCCAGTTCGGCGGGGCCGGCGCCCGGACCGGTCAGCACGGCTGCCTTCGGATGGGCCCGGCAGACGTTGACCGCTGTGCGCAGGTCACGTCCGTGCGCGCTCACCACCACCGCGTCGTCCCACGGCAGCCCGACGCGCGCGAAGGCGGCGGCGACCGAGGAGACCCCGGGCCGCACGTCGAGGACCGCGGCCCCGAACCGCTCGGCCAGCGCCCGCACGATCCCGAAGAAGCCGGGGTCGCCGGAGGCCAGCACGACCACCCGCCGGTCCCGGCGGACGTACTCCCCGATGGCGTCCAGGGCGGGCGCCAGCGGACCGAGCACGATCCGCTCGGCCCCCTCCGGCAGCGCCACGGCGTCCAGGTGCCGCCGTCCGCCCACGACGAGGGCGGCCCCGGCCAGCGCGTCCGGGCCGGGCGGCGAGCCCGTCCCCGTGCCGATGACCGTGATCATGTGCCGGCACCCCGTGTGCGCAGTGCCCTGCGGGCCTCCGGGTCGGCCTTGCGGTAGCCGTGGAAGTGGCCCGGGTGGTACAGGTGCGAGCGCGTGCCGTGCGCGCCGAGGGCGGGGCCGACCAGGAAGAGTGTGTGCTTCCAGAGCTTGTGCTCCTTGACCGTCTCCTCCAGCGTGCCGATCGTGCACGTGACCACCAGTTCCTCCGGCCACGTCGCCTGGTACGCGACGACGACCGGCGTGCCGGTCGGGTAGCCGCCCTCCAGCAGCTCCCGCACGAGCTGGCCGCTGCGCGCCGCCGACAGGAAGATCGCCATGGTCGTGCCGTGCCGTGCGAACTCGCGCACCTCCTCGCCGGGCGGCATCGGCGTCTTGCCGCCGCCTAGGCGGGTCAGGACGACCGACTGCGCGACCTCCGGGATCGTCAGCTCGCGCCGCGCGAGCGCGGCGACGGCGGAGAACGAGGACACGCCCGGGACGACCTCGGTGGCGATGCCGATCCGTGCGCACCGGTCCAGCTGCTCCTGCGTGCCGCCCCACAGGGCGGGGTCGCCGGAGTGGACGCGGGCGACCTTCAGGCCCTCCGCGTGGGCCCGCTCGTACACGGCGACGACGTCCTCCAGCGACATGGTCGCCGAGTCCAGGACCTCCGCGTCGCCGCGGGCGTGCCCGAGGACCTCCGCCTGGACCAGGCTGGCCGCCCAGATCACGACGTCGGCCTCGGCGATCGCCCGGGCCGCGCGGAACGTCAGCAGGTCGGCGGCGCCGGGGCCGGCACCGACGAAGGTCACCTTGCCGGTGGGGGCATCGGCCATGGGTTCGGGTCCTCTCCTGGGAAATGTCATGGTCTGCGGGGGGCCGGGCGGGGCTGGAGGTGCGCGAGGGGGGCCTGATCCGATAGCAAGGGCCCATGGCGGTCCTCGTCGCGCTCGGCGCGTTCCTGATGACGCTGGCCGGCGGCTGGACGGCCCAGCGGGTCACCGACCGCCGTCACCTGGTCCTTGGCCTGGCCGGCGGACTGATGCTCGGTGTGGTCGGCCTCGACCTGCTGCCGGAGGCGCTGCGCGCCGCCGGCCGGGAGGTGTTCGGGGTGCCGGCCGCCCTGCTGCTGTTCGTCGGCGGCTTCCTGCTGGCCCACCTGGTGGAGCGCCTGCTGGCCGCGCGGCGCGCCGCGCACGGCGCCGGGGAGCACGGCCACCGCGCTCCCGAGGTGGGTCTGACGGCGGCGGCCGCGATGGTCGGCCACAGCGCGATGGACGGCGTGGCGATCGGTGCGGCCTTCCAGGTGGGCGGCGGGATGGCGGCCTCCGTCGCACTCGCCGTGGTCGCCCACGACTTCGCGGACGGCTTCAACACCTTCACCCTCACCAGCCTGTACGGCAACGCGCGCCGCAAGGCGGTCGTCATGCTCGTCGCGGACGCGCTGGCGCCGCTGCTCGGCGCCGCCTCGACCGTGTTCGTCACCGTCCCGGAGCCGCTGCTCGGCGGCTATCTCGGCCTCTTCGGCGGCGTGCTGCTCTACCTCGCCGCGGCCGAGATCCTGCCCGAGGCCCACCACGCGCACCCGGCCCGCTCGACGCTGCTGTGCACGGTCGCCGGGACGGCCTTCGTCTGGCTGGTGGTGGGCGTCGCGGGCTGAGCGCGCGGACCGTCTCACAGCTTGCCGCCCCGTCCGCCGTCCCGCCGCGCGGGCGCGATCAGCGTCGACAGGTAGGGCAGGGCGGCCTCGTCGAGGTCGGCGGCCGGCCGGACGGACTCCTCCGGCAGCCCGAGGGCCGACCCCCACACGGCGTCGTCGAGCCGCCCGCTCTCGCGCAGCGCCTCGGCCACCTCACGCGCCTGCCGCCCGAACTTGTACGCCACCACGGTCCCGGGCCCGTTCAGCGCCTCCTTCAGCACGGCGGTGCCCGCGGTGACGGGCACCAGCGTCAACGGCTCGGTGCCCTCGGTGAGCACGGCACCGGAACGCGCCGCCAGGTCCTGCATGGCGGTGATGCCGGGCACCGTCTCCACGACCGTCCCCGGCACCAGCGCGGCGACGGTGTGCGCGAGGTAGGTGAACGTCGAGTACACGTTGGGATCGCCGATGGTGGCGAAGGCGACCCGGTCGTTCTCCCGCAGCAGCCGGGCGACCCGTTCCCCGGCAGCGTCCCAGGCGGCCTCGCGGCGCGCCCGGTCGGTGCGCTCGTTCAGCGCGAACACGACCCGCAGGACCTTCTCCGGGGCCACGTAGTGCAGCACCGTGGCCTCGGCGCGCCCGCGTTCGCCGGTGTCCATGACGGGGACGACGACCACGTCGGCCGCGCGCAGCGCGTTGACCCCCTTGACGGTCACCAGCTCCGGATCACCCGGCCCGACCCCGACCCCGATCAGCCTGCTGCTCATGACGTGCGGCACCTCTCCACGAAGCGGCGGGCGGCACCGGGCGCGGAGGCCCAGTGGGTGTGCAGGTAACTGGCGTGCACACCGCCCTGTACGAAACCTTCGACCCGCCGTCGCGGGGCGCGTACGCCCCAGGCGGGAGCCGCTCCCGCGCCCGGCTCGACGACCGTCCGGTGGAACTCGTGCCCCCGCATCCGCTCCCCGGCGGCGGCCAGCACGCTGTCGCCGACGGCCACGGCGTCGCGGTAGCCGAGCGTCAGCCGCTCACTCATCCGGGCGGCCGCGTCGAGCACGCCGCACATGGGCCGGCCGTCCAGCTCCCGGCACAGGTACAGCAGCCCGGCGCACTCGGCGGCGACCGGAGCACCGCGCAGGGCGAGAGCGGCCACGGCCGAGCGCAACCGCTCGTTGGCGGACAGCTCGGCGGCGTACACCTCGGGGAAGCCGCCGCCGAGGACCAGCCCGCGCGTCCCCTCGGGCAGCGCCTCGTCACGCAGCGGGTCGAACGTGACGACCTCGGCGCCGGCGGCGGCGAGCAGCTCGGCGTGCTCGGCGTAGGAGAAGGTGAAGGCGGGCCCGCCGGCGACGGCGACCCGCACGGGCGGCCCGGCGTCCTCCGGCCCGTCCCGGCGCACCGCCGTGCCGGCGTCCCACGCCGCGCACGGCAACGTCCCCGCGCTCCGCGCCAGCGCGACCAGCGCCCGGAGGTCGCATCCGGTCTCCACCTGCGCGGCCATGGCCGCCACAGCCTCCACCGCCTCTGCCCGCCGCTCGGCGACCGGCACCAGCCCGAGGTGACGGGAGGGGGTGCCGGCCTGCGGTACCCGCCGCAGCACACCCAGCACCGGCACCCCGGCCGCGTCGAGCGCCTCCCGCAGCAGCTCCTCGTGCCGTGCGGAGCCGACCTTGTTGAGGATCACGCCCCCGATCCGCACCCGCGGATCCCAGGACGCGAACCCGTGCACCAGCGCCGCCACCGACCGCGACTGCGACGACGCGTCGACGACCAGCACCACCGGCGCCCCGAGCAGCTGGGCCACCTGCGCGGTGGAGGCCAGCTCGCCCTCCCCGGCGGCCCCGTCGAAGAGCCCCATCACGCCCTCGACGACGGCGATGTCGCAGCCGTGCGCGCCGTGCGCGAACAGCGGGCCGACCAGCTCCGGCCCGCACAGGTAGGCGTCGAGGTTGCGTCCCACGCGCCCGGTCGCGAGGGCGTGGTAGCCGGGGTCGATGTAGTCCGGCCCGACCTTGTGCGGGGACACGGCGAGCCCCCGCCGGGTGAGCGCGGCCATCAGCCCGGTGGCGACGGTGGTCTTGCCGCTGCCGGACGACGGCGCGGCGACCACCAGCCGGGGCACGGACGACGCAGCCGGCGCGGACGAGGGCGAGGCCGACGGCGACGGGACCGATCGGTCCCGCGAGGCCGACGCCGGCCCCGGCGCCGGGTCCCGCGGCGCCAGGGAGGGGGACGAGGGGGAGTTCAGCACGGCGTCACCACTCGATGCCCCTCTGGCCCTTCTGTCCGGCGTCCATCGGATGCTTGACCTTGGACATGTCGGTCACCAGATCCGCGCACTCGACCAGTTTCTCCGGCGCGTTGCGCCCGGTGATCACCACGTGCTGGGTGCCGGGACGGCCGCGCAGCACCTCGACGACCTCGTCGGTGTCGACCCATCCCCAGTGCATCGGGTAGGCGAACTCGTCGAGCACGTACAGCCGGTACGTCTCGGCGGCCAGGTCCCGCTTGACCTGCTCCCAGCCCTCGCGGGCCTTCTGCTCGTTGGTCGTGTTGTCGCCCTGGAGGTCCCGCTGGACCCAGGACCAGCCCTCGCCCATCTTGTGCCAGGCGACGGTGCCGCCCTGCCCGGAGGCCCCCAGCACCTTCAGCGCGTTCTCCTCGCCGACCTTCCACTTGGCCGACTTGACGAACTGGAACACCCCGATGGGCCACCCCTGGTTCCAGGCCCGCAGCGCGAGCCCGAACGCGGCGGTCGACTTGCCCTTGCCGATCCCGGTGTGCACGACGACCAGCGGCCGGTTGCGGCGCTGACGGGTCGTCAGTCCGTCGTCCGGCACGACACTCGGCTGTCCCTGCGGCACTACGCGGCCCTCCTCGACGTCACCCGAAGTCCCTGCACGTCCCTCACGAGCCCGGCGATGCGGTCCGCCCGCAGCTCGTCCAGCGTCACCGCCGTGCCGCCCAGCTCACCCGCGAGCTGCCCGGCGAGCCCCAGCCGCACCGGCCCCGACTCGCAGTCCACGACGACGGAGGCGACGCCCTCGGCCGCGAACAGCCGCGCCGCACGCGCCGCCAGCGCGACCGGCTCGGCGCCGCCGGTGGCCCGCCCGTCCGTCACGACGACCAGCAGTGCCCGCCGCGCCGGGTCCCGCAGCCGCTCCACGCGCAGCACTTGGTGCGCCGTGAGCAGTCCGGCCGCGAGCGGGGTGCGCCCGCCCGTCGGCACCGACTCCAGCCGCGCGGCGGCCGCGTCCACCGACGAGGTCGGCGGCAGCGCGACCTGCGCGTCCCTGCCGCGGAAGGTCACCAGCCCCACCTTGTCCCGGCGCTGGTAGGCGTCGAGGAGCAGCGACAGCACGGCGCCCTTCACGGCGCTCATCCGCTGCCGCGCCGCCATGGAGCCCGAGGCGTCGACGACGAACAGCACGAGGTTGCCCTCGCGGCCCTCGCGGGTCGCCTGACGCAGGTCGTCCCGGCGCACCACCAGCCCCGGCCCCGACCGTCCGCGGGCCCGCTGGTGCGGCGCGGCGGCCCGCACGGTCGCCGCCAGGTGCAGCTTGGTGAGCGTGCCCCGGGGTCGCCGGGACCCGGTCGTGCGCCCGTGCTCGGTGCGGGCCCGCGAGCGCCGTCCGGCGGCGCCCTCACCGAGACCGGGCACGCTCAGCACCTTGGTGCGGAAGGGCTCGGCGGCCCGGGCGGGAGCCTGCTCGCCGCCTCCGGCCGTCTGCGGCTCACCGCCCTCGCCGGCCTCCGGCCGGGCGGCCGTGCCGCCGTCCTGCGGCCCGCCCTCCGGCTGCGGCGGCCGCCCGCCGCCCCCGTCGTCCCCGCCGCCCCCGTCGGGATCCGGATCGTCGTCGACGGAGTCGCCGAACTGCTCCAGCGTCTCGTCGAGCTTGTCCTCGTCCAGGCCGGGCGCGTCGAACGGGTTGCGCCGCCGCCGGTGCGGCAGGGCCAGGAGCGCGGCCTGCCGCACGTCCTCGGCGAGCACGTCGGTCCGCCCGGCCCACGCCGCCAGCGCGGTGGCCGTCCGCGCCATCACGATGTCGGCGCGCATGCCGTCCACCTCGAACGCCGCGCAGGTCGCCGCGATCTGCCGCAGCGCGCCGTCCCCCAGTCGCACGGACGGCAACAACTCCCGCGCCGCGACGATCCGCTGCCGTACGGCGGCCTCCTCGTCGGCCCACCGGGCGGCGAAAGCCGCCGGATCGGCGTCGTAGGCGAGTCGCCGCCTGACGACCTCGACCCGGGTTTCGGGCTCCCGCGAGGCCGCGACCTCCACGGTCAGCCCGAAGCGGTCGAGGAGTTGGGGCCTGAGTTCCCCTTCCTCCGGATTCATGGTCCCGACCAGCAGGAATCGCGCGGCGTGCCGCATGGACACACCCTCACGCTCGATGTGGGACGTGCCCATCGCGGCCGCGTCCAGCAGCAGGTCGACCAGGTGGTCATGGAGCAGGTTCACTTCATCGACGTACAACACACCCCGGTGCGCCGCCGCAAGGAGCCCGGGCTCCACGGCTTTCACACCGTCAGCAAGCGCCCGTTCGATGTCGAGGGCGCCGACGAGTCGGTCCTCACTGGCGCCTACGGGCAACTCGACCATGCGCGCGGGTCGCTCGACACCGGTGCCCAGTTCGTGCGGTCCGTCCGGACAATTCGGGTCGGGAGTGGCCGGGGCACAGGAGAATCTACAGCCCGGCACTACTTCGAGTTCAGGCAGCAGCGCCGTCAGAGCACGCACGGTGGTGCTCTTGGCTGTCCCTTTCTCCCCACGCACGAGGACTCCGCCGACCGCCGGACTGACGGCATTCAACAAGAGGGCCAGGCGGAGGTCGTCCTGCCCCACGACGGCCGTGAAGGGATAGAGCGTGCTCACGTGGCAGTACTCCTTCGGGTGACTTGTGGCAGAGCGGCTCGGATCCGAGCGGCGAGCCAGTCATGATCGATCTCTGCTCCCCGCCACTGCGGGGGTGTTCCGGCCTTCACACCGTCCGTGAGGGCACGCTCAATGTGCTCCCCGCGTGTGCGGGGCCGTCGAGGGGCCTCACGCGTCTCCCTCCAGATCTCCCTCGAGTTCGAGGTAGACCGCCCGGAGCCGGTCCAGGGTTTCCCGGTCCGGCTCCGCCCACAGCCCGCGGTCCGCCGCCTCGAGCAGCCGTTCCGTGATGCCGCGCAGCGCCCAGGGGTTGGATTTCTTCATGAAGTCCCGGTTCTCCGGCGAGAACACGTACTCCGCGCTGAGCTTCTCGTACATCCAGTCGTCGACCACACCCGTCGTGGCGTCGTATCCGAACAGGTAGTCCACGGTCGCGGCCATTTCGAAAGCGCCCTTGTAGCCGTGCCTTCTCATCGAACTCAGCCACCGCGGGTTGACCACCCGCGCCCGGAACACCCGGTGCGTCTCCTCGCCCAGCGTCCGCGTCTTCACCTGGTCCGGTGTCGCCGAGTCGCCGACGTACGCCTCGGGGCTGGCGCCGGTCAGGTGCCGGACCATGGCGACCATGCCGCCGTGGTACTGGAAGTAATCGTCCGCATCGTGAATATCGTGCTCACGCGTGTCGACGTTCTTCGCCGCCACCGCGATCCGCCGGAACGCGGTCTCCATGTCGCCGCGTGCCGCCCGCCCGTCGAGCCCGCGGCCGTAGGCGTAGCCGCCCCACACCGCGTACACCTCGGCGAGGTCCGCGTCCGACCGCCAGTTCCGCGCGTCGATCAGCGGCAGCAGCCCCGCCCCGTACGCCCCCGGCTTGGAGCCGAAGATGCGTGCGGTTGCCCGCCGCCGGTCGCCGTGCTCGGCCGTGTCCTCCTCCACGTGCGCCCGTACGTAGTTGGACTCGGCGGGCTCGTCCAGCTCGGCCACCGCCCGTACCGCGTCGTCGATCAGCCCGACCACGTGCGGGAACGCGTCCCGGAAGAAGCCGGAGATGCGGACCGTGACGTCGATGCGGGGCCGGCCCAGCTCCTCCAGGGGCACCACCTCGAAGCCGGTCACACGCCGCGACGCGTCGTCCCACACCGGACGGCACCCCAGCAGCGCGAGAATCTCGGCGATGTCGTCGCCCTGGGTGCGCATCGCGGACGTGCCCCACACCGTCAGGCCGACGGACTTCGGGTACGCACCGGTGTCCCGCAGATACCGCTGCACCAGCGAGTCCGCCAGCGACTGCCCGACCTCCCAGCTCAGCCGGGACGGGATGGCCTTGGGGTCGACGCTGTAGAAGTTGCGGCCGGTCGGCAGGACGTTGACCAGTCCGCGGGTCGGGGAGCCCGACGGGCCGGCGGGGACGTAACCGCCCTCCAGCGCCCGCAGGATGTGGGCGATCTCGTCGCTCGTGCGGGCCAGCCGCGGCACCACCTCGGTGCAGGCGAACTCCAGCACGCCCACGGCGCTGGGCAGTTCGGTGCCGAGGACGTCCCGTACGACCGTGCGGGCGTGCGCGACGGACCAGTCCAGCTCCTCCATGCGCTCCGCGAGCCGCCGGCACAGCTCCTCCAGCAGGTCGATCGTGTCGGCGGCCGTCCGGGCCGGCCCACCGGCCAGGTCGGTCAGCTCCACCGGTACCTTCACCGGCGTGCCCGGCTCGGCCAGCAGGTCCTTCTCCACCAGCCCGAAGTGCTCCGCCAGCGAGGCCCGCAGACCCGGCAGGGCGTTCGCCCGCCCGCCCCACACCTGGGCGGCGCGCAGCACGGCCAGCAGGAGGTTCACACGCGGCTCGCCGACCGGGCCGCCGCCGAGGATGTGCAGGCCGTCGCGGATCTGGACGTCCTTGATCTCGCACAGATAGCCGTCGATGTGCATGACGAACTCGTCGAACGCGTCGTCGTCCGGCTGCTCGTCCACGTGCAGGTCGTGGTGCAGCTCGGCCGCCTTGACCAGCGTCCAGATCTGGGCGCGCACGGCCGGCGCCTTCGCCGGGTCCAGGTCGGACACCAGCGCGTACTCGTCGAGGAGCTGCTCCAGCTTGGCCAGGTCGCCGTAGGTGTCGGCGCGCGCCATCGGCGGGACGAGGTGGTCGACGACGGTGGCGTGGCCGCGCCGCTTGGCCTGGGTGCCCTCGCCGGGGTCGTTGACGAT
The DNA here is from genome assembly GCF_053587115.1 of Streptomyces sp. NPDC003697. Lineage (NCBI taxonomy): Bacteria > Bacillati > Actinomycetota > Actinomycetes > Kitasatosporales > Streptomycetaceae > Streptomyces > Streptomyces sp. NPDC003697. Next base: position 59,837 of record NZ_JBSFNN010000003.1, on the reverse strand, counting down.
GAACGGGTAGACCAGGGGGAGGTCGCCGAGGACGGCGTCCGGCGCGCACCCACCGCTCAGTCCGAGTCCCTTGCCGGGCAGCCACTCCATCGTGCCGTGCTTGCCCATGTGGACGATCGCGTCGGCGCCGAACGAGTTCTCCAGCCAGCGGTAGGCCGCCAGGTAGTGGTGGGACGGCGGCATGTCGGGGTCGTGGTAGATCGCGATCGGGTTCTCGCCGAACCCGCGCGGCGGCTGGATCATCACGACCGCGTTCCCGAACCGCAGCGACGCGAGCACGATGTCGTCGCCGTCGACGTACAGCGAGCCCGGCGGCTCGCCCCACGCCCGGAGCATCGCGTCCCTGAGCGCCGGGTCGAGCGCGTCGAACCACGCCCGGTAGTCGGCCAGCGGCACCCGCGCGGGGGCGGCGGCCAGCTGCTCCTCGGTGAGCCACTCGACGTCGTGGCCGCCGGCCTCGATCAGACGGTGGATCAGCTCGTCGCCCTCGGCGGGGTGGCCCTGGACGGCGTATCCGGCGTCGCGGAGCGCGTCCAGCACGCGGACCGCCGAGGCGGGCGTGTCGAGCCCGACCGCGTTGCCGACGCGCGAGTGCTTCGTCGGGTAGGCGGTGAACACGAGCGCGATCCTCTTGTCCGCGTTGGGCTTGTGCCGCAGCCGGGCGTGCCGGACGGCGATGCCGGCGACCCGCGCCGCCCGCTCCGGGTCGGCGACGTACACCGGGACGCCGGCGCCGTCTCCGTCGACCTGCTCCTTGAAGCTGAACGGGACGGTGATCAGGCGGCCGTCGAACTCCGGGATGGCGACCTGCATCGCCGCGTCCATGGGGGACAGGGCGGCGTCGGACGCCTCCCACGTGGCACGCGAGGAGGTCAGGCACAGCCCCTGCAGCACGGGCACGTCCAGCTCGGCGAGCGCCCCGATGTCCCACGACTCGTCGGCACCGCCCGCGGAGGCCTGCGAGGCGTGCGTGCCACCGGCGGCCAGGACGGTGGCGACCAGGGCGTCGGCCCGGCCCAGCAGCTCGTACAGGCCCGGGTCCGCGCCGCGCAGCGAACCGCAGTACACGGGCAGGGCGTTGGCGCCGCGGACCTCGATCGCGTCGCACAGGGTGTCCACGAAGGCGGTGTTTCCGCTGAGTTCGTGGGCCCGATAGAACAGCACGCCGACGGTCGGGCGGCCCTCGGTGAACGGGCGCTCGCCGTGCACGCCGAACTCCGGCATCTTGCGCGGCTCGTCGAAGCCCTCACCGGTCAGCAGCACCGTGTCGGACAGGAACCGGGCCAGTTCGGCCAGGTTGGCCGGTCCGCCCTCGACCAGGTAGCGCAGCGCCTCGGCGACCACACCGGCCGGCACGGACGACTCGGCCATCAGCTCGGCGTCCGGGACGCTCTCACCGCCCAGCAGCACCGTCGGGACGCCCGAGGCCTTCAGGGCGGCGAGGCCCTCCTCCCAGGCCCGCCTGCCGCCGAGCAGGCGTACGACGGCGAGGTCCGCGCCCTGGATCAGCCCGGGCAGCTCCTCGGCGACGTCGACCCGGGTCGGGTTGCCGATCCGGTAGGAGGCGCCGGAGGCACGGGCCGCCAGCAGATCGGTGTCGGCGGTCGACAACAACAACACTGTGCTCATGCGGGCGCTCCCGGTGGGATGAAGGGCAGTCCTCGCGGCGCGCCCGACTCGATGAGCCGCCACAGCGCGTCCGTGTCCGCGTGCTGTTCGATCAGATCGCCGAGCCGGTCGAGCTGCTGCTCGCGCAGCGCGGCGAACGAGGTGTCGGGGGCCGGGACGAAGCGGCGGCCCGCGGCGGCCGCCACCTCGCGCAGGAAGGCCCGCCGGAAGGCGTCCGACTCCAGTGAGCCGTGCCAGTGCGTGCCCCAGGTCCGGCCGACCCGGCAGCCGTCCAGGAAGGCCTCCCCGCCGTGGACGTCGGCGACGCCGTGGTGGATCTCGTAGCCCTCGACGCGCGCGCCCAGGGCCTCACCGGCCGGCCGGGCCAGGGTCTTCTCGCGGGCGAACCGCACCCGCACGGGCAGGACGCCGAGACCGTCCACCCGGCCGGCGCGGCTCTCGACCTCGTCCTCGATGTCCTCTCCGAGGATCTGGAAACCGCCGCAGATGCCGAGGACCGGCCGGCCCTCGGCGGCCCGCCGCACGATCGCGTCGGCCAGCCCGCGCTCACGCAGCCACTGCAGGGCCCGGACGGTGCCGCGGGTGCCGGGGACGATCACGAGGTCGGCGTCGGCCAGTTCCCCGGGCCGGTCCACGAACCGCACGACGACGCCCGGTTCGGCGGCCAGCGCGTCCACGTCGGTGAAGTTGGACATGAGGGGGACGGCGCAGACGGCCACCCGCAGGACGTCCTCGCCGACGGGGCCGGCCGGCCCGGGTCCCGCGCCCCGCGCGGGCGGCTTCCCCCGGCCACCGGTGGGCGGCGCCCCCAGGCCGTCCTCCTCGTCGATGCCGAGCCCGTGCCGGAACGGCAGGACGCCGTAGGTGCGCCGGCCGGTGAGCCCGTGCAGCATGTCCAGGCCCGGCTGCAGCAGGGAGACGTCGCCGCGGAACTTGTTGACGAGGAACCCGGCGACCAACTCCTGGTCCTCGGGCGAGAGCAGCGCGACGGTGCCGAAGAAGGACGCGAACACACCGCCGCGGTCGATGTCGCCGACCACCAGCACGGGCAGCCGGGCATGGCGCGCGACGCCCATGTTCACGATGTCGGTGCGCCGCAGGTTGATCTCGGCGGGGCTGCCGGCCCCCTCGCAGATCACCGCGTCGTAGGTGTCCCGCAGCTGTGCCAGGCAGTCCAGCACGGTGCCCAGCAACCGCTGCTGCCGGCCGCCGTGGTAGCCGCGCGCGCTCAGCTCGCCCACCGGCTTGCCGAGCAGCACGACCTGGCTGCTCTGCTCGCCGCCCGGCTTGAGCAGCACCGGGTTCATCAGCGCGGTCGGCTCGACGCGGCAGGCCTGGGCCTGCATGGCCTGCGCACGCCCGATCTCGGCGCCCTCGCGCGTCACGAACGAGTTGAGCGACATGTTCTGCGCCTTGAAGGGCGCGACCTTCACCCCCTGCCGCACCAGCCACCGGCAGATCCCGGCGGTGACGACGCTCTTGCCGGCGTCGGAGGTGGTTCCCGCGACGAGCAGTCCGCCGCTCATGACGTCCGTCCCTTCCGCCTGGGGCGGCCGATCCGGGGCCGCCCGTCCGCCACGATCCGGCCGGCCGCGCACACGCCGAGGGCGAGCCAGCTCACCCGCCGTGACAGCCGTACGGCCCGGTCGATGTCACCCACCCGGACGGCGCGCCCGCGCGCGTTGAGCACGGGCCGGTCCTCCACACGCCCCCCGTAGGAGAGCCGCCCGCCCAGCCGCACCCCCAGTGCCCCCGCGAACGACGCCTCCACGGGCCCGGCGTTGGGGCTGGGGTGCTTGGCGGCGTCGGCGCGCCAGGCGCGCACGGCGCCCCGCGGGTCCGCTCCCGCCGCGGCAGCGAGGGCGGCGGTGAGCCGCGCCCCCGGCCACCCGGCCAGGTCGTCGAGCCGCGCCGAGGCCCAGCCGAAGCGCCGGTAGCGCGGCGACCTGTGCCCGACCATCGCGTCCAGGGTGTTGACGGCGCGGAATCCCACCAGCCCGGGCACACCGGCGACGGCGCCCCACACCAGCGCCCCCACCACCGCGTCGGAGGTGTTCTCGGCGACGGACTCAACGACGGCGCGGGCGATCCCGTCGGCGTCCAGGGCCTGCGGGTCGCGCCCGCACAGGTGCGGCAGCCGCGCCCGGGCGGCGTCGAGGTCGCCGGCCCGGAGCGCGCGCCCGATCACCCGGGCCTCCCGCGCCAGCGACGTCCCCCCGACGACGGCCCAGGTGGCGGCGGCGGTCAGGGCGACGGACGCGGTACGGGAGGGACGCGCGGCGGACGCGGCGAGCCCCGCCAGCGACAGGGCGCCGCCGACGCAGACGGCGGTGTGCAGGGCACCCCGCACCCGGTCGTCACGCCACAGGGTCCGTTCGACGGCGCCGGCGACCCGCCCGAACACGGCGACCGGGTGCCCGCGGCGCGGATCGCCGAGGAGCAGGTCGCCGAGGAGGCCGGTGGCGGCGCCGTACGCGAAGACGCGATCGGCACCCATCGGTTCAGCCGGCCGCGGGGTCGGTCGGTACGCCGGTGGTCAACCTCGGTCGGCAGCCGCGCATCGCGATAGGTCCTCACTCAGGGTGTCCACGCCCTGGTTCGACGAGACCGGCGGTGAGAGTTCCTGGCTCCCGGGGAGTCGTTCCCCGGTCACAGTGGCGGGACCGCGCCGGATTCGCACCGGGCTTCCTCTCCTGCCGCCGTAGTTGGCCCGGGAAGTCCACCACGGTCCGCGAACACCCGTCAACCTGCCGCTGACCTGCGAGGGCGCAGTGTGCCGAGGCCCACACACGGGTGTCCGGCGGAGAGTTGCAGACTGTGTACGAAAAAAGCGGGGTGCGGGACGGACCACCGTCCCGCACCCCGCCGGTGGTTCCCGGCGCGGCCCGTCAGGCCACGATCAGGGAGATCCCGTACGCCACCGCCGCCGCGCAGGCGGCGAAGCAGACGGAGGCGCCGGTGAGCGCCAGGGCGCCGGAGCCGCCGCCCGCGGCGGCCCGCTCCCGGTGGGTGAGAGCGCTGATGCCCAGGGTGAACAGGACCACCAGGCCCACGGTGACGCCGAGGCTGACGCCGAAGACGGAACCGATGGCCGCCCAGTCGATCTTCATCGTTCTCTTCCTTCTGCGGTGAGCGGGCTCAGACGGCGGCCGGCGGCTTCGCGGGCTCGGCGGCGGGGGCCGGGATGACGGCCCGTTCCTCGGCGATCGCCGCGTCGGTCGGCGGCGGGATCACGACGGCCATGGCGGTGGTCACCACACCGGCCGGCTCCTCGACGTGGTTGACGTTGCTGTGGTCGACGACCTCACGGCGGGAGATCTTCCAGATCGCGGCGCTCGAGGCCACCAGGAAGACGGCGACGAGCGCGGTGCCCCAGGCGCCGAGGCGGGTCACGGCCTCCGCGCCGGCGCCGACCAGCGCAGCGGCCGGCAGGGTCAGCGCCCAGGCGGCGAGCATGCGCGTCGCGGTCGACCAGCGCACCACGCCGCCCTTGCGGCCCAGGCCCGCGCCCATCACCGAGCCGGACACGACGTGCGTGGTGGACAGGGAGAAGCCGAGGTGGGAAGAGGCCAGGATGGCGGTGGCCGCGCTGGTCTGGGCGGCGAAGCCCTGCTGCGGCTCCAGGTCGGTCAGGCCCTTGCCCATGGTGCGGATGATGCGCCAGCCGCCGATGTAGGTGCCGAGCGCGATGGCGAGGCCCGCGGAGAGGATGACCCAGGTGGGAGGGTTGGAGCCGGGGGCGACGGCCCCGCCGGTCACCAGGGCCAGGGTGATGATGCCCATCGTCTTCTGGGCGTCGTTGGTGCCGTGCGCCAGCGAGACCAGGCCCGCGGAGGCGATCTGGCCGGCCCGGTGGCCCTTCTCGGCGGCCCTGCCGCCCGCCTTCGAGCCCGCCGCGTACGACAGGCGGGTCGCGACCATCGCCGCGACCCCCGCGACGACCGGGGCGGCCACGGCCGGGAGCAGCACCTTGGTGACCAGTACGCCGCCGTGGACGGCGGTGAAACCGGCCGAGGCGACGGTCGCGCCGATCAGACCGCCCATGAGGGCGTGGGAGGAGCTGGAGGGGAGACCGACGAGCCAGGTCAGCAGGTTCCAGAGGATCGCGCCGACCAGGGCGGCGAAGATGACCTCGGGACGGATGCCGGTCTCGTCGACGAGACCCTTGGAGATCGTGTTGGCGACCTCCACCGAGAGGAAGGCGCCGACAAGGTTGAGCGCGGCGGACATGGCCACCGCGACCTTGGGCTTGAGCGCGCCGGTCGAGATGGTCGTGGCCATCGCGTTGGCGGTGTCGTGGAAACCGTTCGTGAAATCGAACGCGAGTGCGGTTACCACCACAATCGCGAGGATCAGCGAGAAGCTTTCCATTTACCCAGGCAATCGTTCGAGGTCGTTGGCTGGTCGAACGTACGTAACGTGAGTGAACGGAAGATGAACTGGGCCGGTCGCCGGAGTGTCCCGAAGAGGGGTCCGGCGTTCCGTCCCGCCGTCACGGCGCCGTGTTTTCCGGGCGGCAGGCCGAGGGGCGAGGCCTGCGGCCACTTTCGTCGGCGCTTGGGTGAGATTAAGGCCACATGGCGCTGTCGCGTCGAATTCACGGTTATCGCCCGAAATGAACCGGAGGCTGAGGTGAGGGCCCGAGCGCGGGCTCCGGCCCCGGTCACGCGGGCCGGCACCCGCGCCCCGACACCGGCTGGCAGGATCGCGGCATGGACGGACAGCGAGGCCACGATCGGCCGGAGGCACGGGGCGCCGGCGGGGACGCGGGGCACAGTCGCGGCGTGCGCGAGGAGGAGGCACGGGCCTGGGAGGCACTGGTCGCGACGGCCCGCCGCACGGTCGCCGAGGGGCTGGTCGTCGGCACCTCCGGCAACGTCTCGGTGCGCGTCGGGGACACCGTCCTGGTCACGCCGTCGGGCGTGCCGTACGACCGCCTCACACCGGAGGACGTCACCGGAGTCGACCTCGACGGCCGGCGGGTCCTCGGCACTCTGGTCCCGACCAGCGAGCTGCCCCTGCATCTCGCGCTCTACCGCGGCACGGACGCGTCGGCGGTCGTCCACACCCATGCCGTGCACGCGACGGCCGTCTCGACGCTCCTGGCCGAGCTGCCCGCGATCCACTACATGACCGCCGCGCTCGGCGGGCCCGTCCGCGTCGCCCCCTACGCGACGTACGGCACCGAGGAACTGGCCGCGAACATGCTCCGCGCCCTCGACGGCCGCTCCGGCTGCCTCCTGCAGAACCACGGCACGGTGACCTACGGCGCCTCACTGGACCAGGCCTGGGACCGCACGGCCCAGCTGGAGTGGATGTGCCGGGTGTGGCTGACGGCGTCCTCGGTACCGGGCCGCACGCCGCACCTGCTGTCCCCGGGTCAGCTGGCGGAGGCGGGGGAGCGGCTGCGGGGGTACGGGCAGGGGCGGCACTAGATCGTGTCCGCAAGGTCCCGTCGTCCGCCCGGAGGGTGGACTCCGCGGCGTCCGGTGCGTGCTCTCGGCGTGCCGGGCGCAGGCCTCCGTACCGGACGTACGCGGGGCTTCGCCCGGTGCGGCGAGTGCGCGTGTCGGGTGTCGTGGGGCAGGTGGGGCTTTGCGGACACGGCCCAGGACCGTCCGGCGGATCAGGTCCGAGGAGACCGGCGGCACCTCGCAGCTCGCGGCGCCGGGGCCCCGCTCCCCGCCGCCGGCCGCGGCGCATGCCGCACGGGCGGCGGGGAACACGGTCCAGGGCCGCTGCTCCCAAAAACGGCGAGGACATGTCACCCCGATTCCCCTTCCCGCTGGCCGCCCACCGAGCGCGCCAGGACACTGGACCCGTGCGCACAGTCACAGCGACGGCCGCGGCCGTCACCGCGGTGCTGACGGCCGGGGCGGCGAGCGTCGCCGCCGGCCGGTTCGCCAGTGACGCCGCGCTGAAGGCGCCGCCGGGTCGTCCCCTGCCCACCGAGCCACGGCTCACCGTGCACGGCACCACCGCGGGCCACATCACCCTCACCCGCGACCTGGCGTCCCTGCGGCCGGGCACCTACGGGCTCGCCGGCAGCGGCTCCCACGCCGTTGTCGGCCCGGTGCAGCCGGCCGTCCCGCATTCCCCCGACGCCGTCGTACGGCGCCTGGAACGGGTCACCCACGGCACCCTGAGCCCCGGCGACAAGGTCTGGCTCACCCCGAACGTGCACGTCGGCAACCCGGACTCGGCCCTCGGCCTGGACCACGCCGACGTGGACGTCCCCGGCGAGCTCGGCGCGCTGCCCGCGTGGTTCGTGCCCGGCGTCCGCGACACCTGGGTGATCACGGTGCACGGGCTGGGGTCCACCCGCGAACTCCCCATGAACGTCATGGGCTTCCTGCACCGCCGGCGCTTCCCCGTGCTGGACCTCGCCTACCGCGGCGACCTCGGCGCGCCCCGCCCCCCGGACGGCCTGAACCACCTGGGCCAGACGGAGTGGCGCGACGTGGACGCGGCCATTCGCTACGCCGTCCGGCACGGCGCCGAACGGGTGGTCCTGCACGGCTGGTCCACCGGAGCCACCATGGCACTGCACGCGGCCACCCACTCGGCACTGCGCGACCGCATCTCCGGCCTGGTCCTCGACTCGCCGGTCCTCGACTGGCAGACCACGGTGCGCGCGCTGGCCTCGGCCCGGCACACACCGGGCGTCCTGCTGCCGCTCGCGGTGCGCGCCGCACAGGGGCGCACCGGGCTGCACGGGGAGGGTGCCGTGGCCGCGGCCCACTCCGTGCGGATCACGGTGCCGACCCTGATCTTCCACGGCCCGGACGACACGGTGGCCCCCTGGCGGTTCTCCCGCCGCCTCGCCGACCGCCACCCCAACCTGGTCGCCCTGCACACCGTCCGGCAGGCACCGCACGGAGCGATGTGGAACGCCGACCCGGACGCCTACGAGGAGGTGCTGCGCCGCTTCCTCACCCCGCTCATGTGACCTGGGACGGGCGTCGGCCGGGGCCGGGCCGGCGAGTCGCGCGCCCGACCCACGCCGGTTCCGCTTGAGAGCCGCCGGTGGCCTGATCGCGCCTTATGCGGGCCTGCCAGGGCCGGGGCGTTGGCCATCCTCGTCGCCCGGGGTGACATTCCGTTTGGGTTTTCGGACCGTCAACCGCGAGACTGCACCTGTGACGTCCCGTATCCCGCGCGACTCCAGGCTTCGACTCGTCCGCCCGCGACCCCTGGCCGCCGCCCCCCGAGCCGTGAACCAGCGGCGCTCGCGCCGTCCCGCACCGCGCCCACCGGAAGGCACCCCGGCCCTCGCGGAGCTGGCCGGAATGGCACGCTCCCTCCTGGCCGGGGCCGCCCGCGTGGCCCGCTGGGCCGACGCCGCCCTCGGCCCCGGCGGTGACGCCGCGACAGCCGACGGCAAGGCCACCCTCTCCGCCGCCACCGCCGAACGGGCGGCCACCGAGCTGGGCCTGACTGCGGGCCAGGTCCGCGCCGACTGGGACACCGCCCGCCTCGCCGGACTGATCGAGGTGCACGGCGACAGCGCCCGCCCCGGCTGGCGGCTGCGCGCCTGGAACCGCGACGACAGCGCGGTGCTGCGCGGCTGGGTCGCCCTCTTCGACGCCTGGTCGCTCGCCTGCCCGGAACCCGAGCGCCACGAGACCGCCGCCGTGGCCGAGGTCGTCTCGGCCATGCCGCAGGTGCTGTCCTTCCTCCAGCTGTCCGCCGGCCCGGTGCCCGTGGAGCAGCTCCTCGACCTGCTCCAGCAGCGCGTCACCGAACTGCGTACCGAACGCTGCGAGGTGCCCTACGGCTCGCAGCCCGGGCCGGCCCGTCTCGTCCCCGTGGTGCCGGGCAGCGCCGGCCCGGCCGCCGAGCCCGCCGACGGGGCGCCGCTCGCCCCGCTCCTCGACTGGGCGCTGCGGGCCCTGGCCTCCGTGGGAGCGCTCACCTACGGCGAGGGCCAGGCCACCCTCACCCCCCTCGGCAGCTGGGCCGTCTGGGTCAAGCTGGAACAGATCTGCGTCGCCGCCCAGAGCCCCGCCGGGAACATCGAGCAGGCCGCCGAGGACATGCTCCGCGGCTGCGCGCAGCTGCGTCCGAACGCGGCCCGCGCCGAGTACCGGGCCTGGCTCGCCGCGCGCCCCGTCGGCAGCGCCGTCACCGAACTGCTGGCCGCCGCCCGCGGCGAGGACGCCCTGCTGCGCGGCCTCGCCTTCGAGGCGCTGCGCGTCGTCGGCGCGCCCGCCGAGCCCGACGTGCGGGCCGTGCTGGCGGAGCCGACGCTGAGACCGTACGCCCTGCTGTGGCTGGCCGAGCACGACGGCATCGACCCCGAGGACGCCCACGAGGTCCTCACCCGTGAGGAGGCCACGTGGCTGTGGGTCGACACCGCGGCGGCCGTCACCGACCACGGCGAGAGCGCGATGCTCGTGAGGCACCTGGAGTCCGCGGTGCAGCCGACGGTCCCCATGCTGCTGGACGAGGTCCGTGCCGTGGGCCATCCCCGCACCGTGCAGGTGCTCGTCGCGCTCGCCGCCGCGCACCCCGACCCGGCCCTGGCCAAGGCCGTCCGCCGGGCCGCCTTCCAGGTGCACACCGGGGGCAGCTGAGGCGTTCGCCCGGGCCACGGCAGCGCCCACGGCCGCCCGGGCCGCACAGGGAGCACCCGAGTGGCGGACGACCCCCGGGCTCCGGGCACGGCGGCGCGGTGCCGCGCCGGCACCTCCGGACGGCGCCCCGAGGAGGTCAGGAGCCGATGTCGGGGGCGTACGTGCCGAAGCTCCAGATGTTGCCCTCGGCGTCCCGGGCCATGTAGTCCCGTGCGCCGTACTCCTGGTCGGTGGGGGGCATCAGGATCTCCACGCCGTGCTCGAGGGCCCGCCCGTGGTGGGCGTCCACGTCGTCCACGACGACGTACACCCCGGCCGGGCCCGCGCCGCGCATCGCCTCGTCGAACCGGCCGCCGCGGCCCGTCGACCCGATCATCACCGCGCCGTTGCCGAGCACCAGCTCGGCGTGCTGGACGAGGCCGTCCTCGCCCTCGTACACCGACAGTTCCGTGAAGCCGAACGCGTCCGTCAGCTGCCGCACGGCCGCCTTGGCGTCCGCGTAGAGCAGCGTCGGGTAGATACTCGGACGCCCGTCCGTGCCCGCCATGCCGATCACTCCCTCGTGAGCCGGTGCCGGCCGGGGACCCGGCCCGCCCGTCAGTGTGGCACCGGCCACCGGCAGCGCCGCGCGCCGCGGCGCGGACGGGGGACGGCCGCCCCGGGACGGCCCTCCGGCGGACTACCGGCGGCGGGACAGGCGGGCCCTTCGGCGGACGGCCACCGGCGACGGGACGGGCCCGGCGGCACCGGGCGCGCCGAATCCTCCGGCCATGCCGGGACACCGACGCTGAAAAAGCGCTTGCACGGTCCCGTTAGACTGGCCCCATGGCCATTCTCCTCGCGCATTAGACGGCGGGAACGTCCTCAGCCGCCCATCCCGCCCGCCACACCCGCCCTGGAGTCTGTCCGTGATCTCCGCTTCCGGCATCGAGCTGCGCGCCGGTGCCCGCATCCTCATCGAGAACGCCACCTTCCGCGTCGCCAAGGGCGACCGCATCGGCCTGGTCGGACGCAACGGTGCCGGCAAGACCACCCTCACCAAGGTCCTGGCCGGCGAGGGCATCCCCGCCTCGGGCACCGTCACCCGGTCCGGTGAGGTCGGCTACCTCCCGCAGGACCCCCGCACCGGCGACCTCGACGTGCTCGCCCGCGACCGCGTCCTCTCCGCACGCGGCCTGGACGTCCTGATCCGCAAGATGCGTGAGAACGAGCAGCGCATCGCCAACGGCCAGGGCGCCACGCGCGAGAAGGCGATGCGGCAGTACGAGCGGCAGGAGACCGAGTTCCTCACCAAGGGCGGGTACGCCGCCGAGGCCGAGGCCGCCACCATCGCCGCCGCGCTCAACCTGCCCGACCGCGTGCTCGGCCAGCCGCTGCACACGCTCTCCGGCGGTCAGCGCCGCCGCATCGAGCTCGCCCGCATCCTGTTCTCCGACGCGGACACCCTGCTGCTGGACGAGCCGACCAACCACCTCGACGCGGACTCGATCGTCTGGCTGCGCGACTACCTGAAGACCTACCGCGGCGGCTTCATCGTCATCTCCCACGACGTCGACCTCGTCGAAACGGTCGTCAACAAGGTGTTCTACCTGGACGCCAACCGTGCCCAGATCGACGTCTACAACATGGGCTGGAAGCTCTACCAGCAGCAGCGCGAGGCGGACGAGAAGCGCCGCAGGCGCGAACGCGCCAACGCCGAGAAGAAGGCCGCCGCCCTCAACGCCCAGGCCGACAAGATGCGCGCCAAGGCCACCAAGACGGTCGCCGCGCAGAACATGGCCCGCCGCGCCGAGAAGCTGCTGTCCGGGCTGGAAGACATCCGCCAGGCCGACAAGGTGGCCAGGCTCCGCTTCCCCGAGCCCGCGCCCTGCGGCAGGACGCCGCTGATGGCCGAGGGCCTGTCGAAGTCGTACGGCTCCCTGGAGATCTTCACCGACGTCGACCTCGCCATCGACAAGGGCTCCCGGGTCGTCATCCTCGGCCTCAACGGCGCCGGCAAGACCACCCTGCTGCGGCTGCTGGCGGGTGTCGAGCAGCCCGACACCGGCGCCGTCGTCCCCGGCCACGGCCTCAAGCTCGGGTACTACGCGCAGGAGCACGAGACCCTCGACCCGGACCGCACGGTCCTGGAGAACATGCGCTCGGCGGCGCCCGACCTGGACCTCGTCGAGGTCCGCAAGGTGCTCGGCTCGTTCCTGTTCTCCGGCGACGACGTCGACAAGCCGGCCGCGGTCCTCTCCGGCGGGGAGAAGACCCGGCTGGCGCTCGCCACCCTGGTCGTCTCCTCCGCCAACGTCCTGCTCCTGGACGAGCCGACCAACAACCTCGACCCCGCCAGCCGCGAGGAGATCCTCGGCGCGCTGCGCACGTACAAGGGCGCGGTGGTCCTGGTCACGCACGACGAGGGCGCGGTCGAGGCGCTCCAGCCCGAGCGGATCATCCTGCTGCCCGACGGGGTGGAGGACCTGTGGGGCGCCGACTACGCGGACCTCGTCACCCTCGCCTAGTGCCGCGGCTGGTGCCGGACCGGCCCCGGGATGCCGCTGCGGCGGCGCCCCGGGGCCGCGGTATTCCGGGACCGCGGCGCTCTGCGGTGGGAATGATCCACTGCTGATGGATCATTCGGCCCACCGGTGATCCCTCATCTGCGTGAGATCTCCTGGTACCGAGGTGTGTCCTACACCGATTTTCCGGCCGGGCCTCGTATAACCGGGGCCCGGCCGTCGCGCGCCCCTGACCTGGCACTTCACGGGGCGGCTCGTTCGGCCGTACGGACGCCGCCGGGCGGAAGGGTAAATTCCGCATGTGCGGACGCGCTCCTGTCGTCACAACGATGTCTCACGGACCTTGCCGAATGGGTGGCCATCACGCCCCGGAGGGGTGATCATGAGGAGACCAGAGCGCACTTCCCATGAGGAGGCACGGGTGGCCGAGACTCTGAAGAAGGGCAGCCGGGTGACCGGCGCCGCGCGCGACAAGCTCGCGGCAGACCTGAAGAAGAAGTACGACGCCGGTGCGAGCATTCGGGCGTTGGCCGAGGAAACCGGCCGCTCGTATGGCTTCGTGCACCGGATGCTCAGCGAGTCGGGCGTCACGCTCCGTGGACGTGGCGGGGCGACGCGGGGCAAGAAGGCCACGTCGGCCTGACTGACCGCGGGCGGCCCATCGGCTTCGACGGTGGCCACCCGGTCGGTCGTCCCCAGCGCCTTCGGGGGGCTGGGGTGACCAGGGATCGGCCGGGTGGTTACTGTGCAGTCACTTCGAGATGCCCTCCGTGGGCATGACAGGACGACCGCACCCATCGGAGGCGCCCCATGGCTTCGCCCGAGCACGACCTCGATCCGCTTCTCGACAAGGACGGCGTACGGCTCACCGTCGACGACGCGATCGCCACGGTGACGCTGACCAACCCCGCCAAGCGCAACGCCCAGAGCCCTGCCCTGTGGCGGGCGCTCAGCGAGGCGGGGCGGTTGCTGCCGGGCTCCGTCCGTGTCGTCGTGCTGCGTGCCGAGGGCAAGTCGTTCTCCGCCGGACTGGACCGGCAGGCGTTCACGCCGGAGGGCTTCGACGGCGAGCCGTCGTTCATCGACCTCGCGCGCGGCACCGACGAGGAGCTGGACGCCACCATCGCCGAGTACCAGGAGGCGTTCACCTGGTGGCGGCGCAGCGACATCGTGTCCGTCGCCGCCGTGCAGGGGCATGCCATCGGCGCGGGCTTCCAGCTCGCACTCGCCTGCGACCTGCGCCTCGTCGCGGACGACGTCCAGTTCGCCATGCGGGAGACCGGCCTCGGCCTGGTGCCGGACCTCACCGGCACGCATCCGCTGGTGGGGCTGGTCGGTTATGGCCGGGCCCTGGAGATCTGCCTGACCGGCCGGTTCGTCACCGCCGAGGAGGCGGTGAACACGGGCCTGGCCAGTCTCGCCGTGCCGCTGGACCAGCTCGACGGCGCCGTACGGGACCTGGCCTCGGCGGTCCTGGCCGCCCCGCGCGACGCCGTGATCGAGACCAAGGCCCTGCTGCGCGGAGTCCAGGACCGGTCCTACGAGGAGCAGCGGGCCGCCGAGCGCCAGGCCCAGGCCCGGCGGCTGCGTGACCTGGCCGGCATCGGCGACTAGTCGCGCAGTCCGGACAGGTCCCGGCTCTCGGTGCGGTGCCTTGCGGCCGACCAGCGGGGTCCGGTGCGTCCGGCTGTGGCGCGGAGGCGGGTGTCGACGCGGGCGTCGGCAGCCGGCGACAAACGCGGCAGATGTGCGGGCCGGGCCCCGTGAGGGCGGGCTGATCCCGGCTTGCACGGGCGCCGGGGGCTGCCGTGTCCTCAGCCGACCTCGGTGACCAGGACCGCCACCGTCGGCCGGTCCGTCAGGGCCGTCGCCGCCACCGCGCGGACCTCCCGGGCCACGTCCAGCGCCCGGTGGCCGGCGCGGAGCGCGACCTCCACCCGGACGTGGCGCCGCGGCAGGGCGGCGCCCGTGCCCTCCTGCCGCTCCTCGACGTGCACCGCCCGGTCCGGACCGCTGAGGACACCCGTCAGATGGGCCACCCCCGGCACCGCGAGCACGGCCGCGGCCACCCGGTTCGCCTCGGCGTCCGTGCCGCGGGCCGCCTCAGGCGGCCGGGACACCCGTACGGAGGCGCGCTCCCCGGCTTCGGCCGGGGAGTCCAGCAGAGCCGTCACCCGCAGGTCGACGTCGGTGACGGTCAGACCGAGCGCGTCCGTCGCGGCCGACGCCAGGGTCCCGCGCAGCCGTGCCGCCGCCACCGGCAGCGGCTCGGCGGCCGTCGCCGACAGATCCGCGGTCACCCGCAGCGGACCGGGAGGCAGTGCGCTCGGTGGCGGCGGAACGACCGGGGCGGAGGTCTCCCCGGGGCCGGCCGGGGCGATGCGGAGCTCGCCCAGCCGTACGCCCGGCTCGTCCTCCGCGGCGCGCCGCAGCACCGCCGCCGCGGCGCTCTCCGCGATCCACGCGCCGTCGCCCGGCCCGCCCAGGGGCAGGATCCTGCCGAGCGCCAGCTGCCGCCTCACCGTACTCGCCCACCGGTCCGCCGTCATTCCTCCAGCCTGCCGCATACCGGGCGCGGGATCGTGCCGCCCCCGCGCACGGTGCGGCGCCGGGGCGGCCGAAGGGAGGTACGGGGGACCGAGACGGCCGCCGAGGGCGGCTTCTCCAGCCCGGACAACGGCGAGAACGCCGCCAGCGGCCCCGCCGACACCGGCGCCCGGCTCCGGGGCGCCGGAGCGGAAGCCGGCGGTCCCGGAGGGGGAGCGGAAGCCCCCGGTTGCCCGAGCGGAGGGAGCGGGAGGGATCAGAACCCGTGCCGCATCCCGCCGTCGACCGGCACCATGATGCCCGTCAGATACGACGCGGCCGGCGACAGCAGGAACGCGGCCGTCCGGCCGAACTCCTCCGGCGTTCCGTAACGCCGCAGCGGGATGCGGGCCTCGTTGGCCGCCCGGGTCGCCTCCGGGTCCGCCGACAGGCCGTCCAGCTCGCGCACGCGGTCCGTGTCGATTCGGGCCGGGAGCAGCCCGACGACACGGATGCCGCGCGGTCCCAGCTCGTCCGCCAGGGACTTGGCGAACCCGGCGAGACCGGGCCGCAGACCGTTGGAGATGGTCAGCCCCGGGATCGGCTCGTGCACGGAGCCGGACAGCACGAACCCGATGACGCCGCCGGACTCCAGCTCCGCCGCCGCCGCGCGGGCCAGCCGGACCGCGCCCAGGAAGACCGACTCGAACGCCGCCTGCCACTGCTCGTCGGTGTTGTCCGCGACGAAACCGGGCGGCGGACCGCCCACGCTGACGAGGACGCCGTCGAAGCCGCCGAAGTGCTCATGTGCGGCCGCCACCAGCCGGGCGGGCGCCTCCGCGTCCGAGTTGTCCACGGCCACACCGACGGCGTTCGCGCCGAGCTCTGCCGCCGCGTCGGCGACCCGCTGCTTGTCGCGGCCCGTGATGACCACCTTCGCCCCGTCGGCCACGAGCTCCCGCGCGGCGGCGTTGCCCAGCCCGCGCGTGGCCCCTGTGACGACGTACACCCGGTCCTTCAGTCCAAGATCCATGCCCCTATCCTGCCCGGTCGCCCCCGTACAGGGCCAGGGCGGTGCTGACCAGGCCGATGTGGCTGAAGGCCTGGGGGAAGTTGCCGAGCTGCCGGCCGAGCACCGGGTCGTACTCCTCGGACAGCAACCCCACGTCGTTGGCGAGGCCGACCAGCCGTTCGAACAGCTCACGGGCCTCCTTCGTCCGGCCCGCCATGTGCAGGGCGTCCGCGAGCCAGAACGAGCACACCAGGAACGTCCCCTCGCCGCCGGGCACCCCGTCCACCGCGGTGGCGTCGGCGGTGTACCGGCGCACCAGCCCGCCCTCGCCCAGCTCCGCCCGGACCGCCTCGATGGTGCCGAGGACCCGTGGATCGTCCGCCGGCAGGAAACCGACGCGCGGGATGAGCAGCAGGGCCGCGTCCAGCGCGCGGGAGCCGTAGGACTGGGTGAAGGTGTTCCGTTCCGGGTCGTAGCCCCGCTCGCACACGTCGCGGTGCACCTCGTCGCGCAGTGCGCGCCAGCCCTCCAGGTCGCCCCCGAGTTCCGGGTTCTCCTCCAGCGTGCGCACCGCGCGGTCGGCGGCCACCCACACCATCACCTTCGAGTGCACGAAGTGCCGCCGCCTGCCGCGCACCTCCCACAGCCCCTCGTCCGGCTCCCGCCAGGCGGTGCGCAGGTACTCCAGCAGCTTGCACTGCAGCCGCCACATGTCCTCACCCACGGGCAGGCCCGAGTGGCGGGCCAGCCACAGCGAGTCCAGGACCTCGCCGTACACGTCGAGCTGGAGCTGCCGGACGGCGCCGTTGCCGACCCGTACCGGCACGGAGCCGGCATGGCCGCGGAGCCACTGCAGCTCGTACTCCGGAAGCCGCCGCTCGCCCGCGACGCCGTACATGATCTGGAGGTCGGCCGGGTCGCCCGCGACCGCGCGCAGCAGCCAGTCCCGCCACGCCACGGCCTCCTCCTGGTAGCCGGCCGTGAGCAGCGCGCCCAGGGTGAGGGTGGAGTCGCGCAGCCAGCAGTAGCGGTAGTCCCAGTTGCGCACGCCGCCCAGCTCCTCGGGCAGGGACGTGGTGGGCGCGGCGACGATGCCGCCGGTCGGCCTGTAGGTGAGCGCCTTGAGCGTGATCAGGGAGCGGACGACGGCGTCCCGGTGCGGTCCGTGGTAGCGGCAGCGCGACGCCCACGCCTGCCAGTCCGCCACGCTGTGCCGCAGCGCCTCGTGCGGGTCCACCTGCGGTGGCCGCGGCTCGTGGGAGGGGTGCCAGGTCAGCACGAAGGCCACCTTCTCGCCCTCGGCCACGGTGAACTCCGCGTGGGTGGCGAAGTCCTCGCCCCACGTCGGCACCTCCGGCTCGCTGCGCAGCCACGCCGAGTCCGGTCCGGCGACGGCGACCCGGTGGCCGTCGGTCCTGCGCACCCACGGCACGATCGAGCCGTAGTCGAAGCGGAGCCGGAGCGTGCTGCGCACGGTCACCCGGCCGCTCAGGCCCTCCACGACGCGCACCACGTCGGGAGCGCGGTCGCGCTGCGGCATCAGGTCGGTGACGCGGACGGACCCCTGCGGGGTGTCCCACTCGGTGTCCAGGACGAGGGTGTCGGGGCGGTACGCACGGCGGGTGCAGGGCCCGTCGGCATCCTTCGGCGCGATGCGCCAGTGGCCGTTGTCCTCGTCGCCGAGCAGCCTGGCGAAGCAGGCCCCGGAGTCGAAGCGGGGCAGGCAGAGCCAGTCGATGGAGCCGTCCCTGCCGACCAGGGCGACGGTCTGCTCGTCGCCGATGAGCGCGTAGTCCTCGATCCGCGGATGCACGGATGTGCGCCTTCCCGGCGGCGGGCGGGGCAATCCGGGTGGTCGCGCGCCCGTGACGCGGGTGAACGAGGGGGCGGACGGGAGCGGCCGCCCCGGACCGCGACGGGGTGAAAGGGGCGGCGGCGGACGGGAGCGGCCGGTCCTCAGACCGCGGCCGCCTCCGCCGCGGGAGCCGGCTCCTGCGCCGCCGCAGCGGCCCGTTCCCGGGCCTCACGGCGGGCCAGGACCAGCCAGCCGAAGGGGACCCCGGCCGCGAACAGCCACCACTGGACGGCGTACGCCAGGTGCGGGCCGATGTCGCCGTGCTCGGGGTCGGGCAGCGGTTCGGGGCTGCCGCCCCGGGGGGTGGGGGCGACCAGCTCCACGTAGCCGCCGAGAACCCGCTCGCCGAGCCGCCGCGCCTGCTGCTCGCTGCTGATCAGCATCACCTGACGGTCGGGCAGGCCCTTGACCTCCTTGATGCCGCTCTGCGCGGTGGTCTCGTCGGGCATCAGCCGCCCGGTGAGGGTGATCTCGCCCCGCCGGGGCGCGGGAATGTCGGGGAACGCGGTCTGCGCGCCGTCCGCCGGGACCCAGCCGCGGTTGACCAGGAGGACCTTGCCGTCGTCGAGGACGAACGGGGTCAGCACGTGGTAGCCGACCTTCCCGTCGGAGTTCGTACGGCGGCGCACGACCTCCTCACGGGCGGTGTCGAAGTGCCCCTTCGCGGTGACCCTGCGGTAGAGGTCGGCGTGCCGCACCTGCTCGCCCGGCGCGGTCAGCGACTCGGCCGGCACCGGCGTGGCCGCCAGGGAGTCGGCGATCACCGTGTTCAGTGCGACCCTGTGCTCGTGCCGGTGCAACTGCCAGAAGCCCAGCTCGATCATCGTGGGGATGAGTGCCAGGGCCACGAGGGTGAGGATCACCCACTGCCGGGACAACAGGAAGCGGTACACCCCACGACGGTACAACTCGGGCCGCGAGGTGTGTGCGACCGGGGTGCTCACCTCGCAGCCGACGTCGCCGCGGCCGCCGGGGCGACGCGGGCGGGGGCGCGGACCCTTGGTGGCGGCCCTCCCCACCGCGCGGGGGGACGGACGCGGCTACGAGAGACGCGCGCGACTCCCCGTGCGTGCCCCGCGTTCCCGCCGGTGCGTCGGCGCCGGAGGGCAGGCCGCCGGCCGGTCACCCGTCCGACGGCGCGGCCCCGCAGTCCTCGTCCGCGGGCTCGACGTCGCGCAGCAGCTGGCCGAACGCCGCCTCGTCCATCACCGGTGTCCCGTACTGCCGTGCCCTGGCCACCTTCGAGGTGGCGGAGTCGGGGTCGTTCGTGACCAGGAGGCTGGTCAGCCGGGAGACGCTGGTGGCCACGTGCAGGCCGGCCTCGGTCGCGCGGTCCTCCAGCAGCTCGCGGTCCACCGAGGTGTCGCCCGAAAAGGCGACCCGCATGCCCTGCTTGAGTCGTTTGCCCTCTTCGTACCGGCCGGGGTTGGGATAGGGACAGGCGGGCCTTTTGCGGGAGGGGCGCCAACTGCCCGGCCGGTACCCGCCGTAGCCGCCTGTCTGCTGGCGCGGCACGGGCCGGTCGGACCACTCCGTCAGGGGGCGGCACTCCAGCAACGGCAGCCGTATTCCGCCCGCCGCCGCGGCCAGCAGGCTCGGCCGGAACGCCTCCGCCAGTACGCGCGCGTCGTCCAGCGCGTGGTGCGCCCGCCGCTGCACGACGCCGAAGTGCGCCGCCAGCGACTCCAGCTTGTGGTTGGCCAGCGGCAGCCGCAGCTCCTTGGAGAGGGCGATGGTGCACAGGCGCTGCCGCACCGGCGCCTCGCGCCGGGCGCGCGCGTACTCCCGGGCGATCATCTGCCAGTCGAAGACCGCGTTGTGCGCGACGAGCACCCGGTCCCGCAGCCGGGCGGCGAACTCCTCGGCGATGTCCGCGAAGAGCGGGGCGCCCTCCAGCACCTCGCTCGTCAGGCCGTGGATCCAGACCGGACCCGGGTCCCGCTCGGGGTTGACGAGCGTGTACCAGTGGTCCTCGACCTCGCCGCGCGCGTCCAGCCGGTACACGGCCGCGGAGATGATGCGGTCGTCCCGGGCCAGGCCGGTGGTCTCCACGTCAACGACCGCGTATCCCTGGGGATACGCGGTCGGCCACGATGCGGGGGAGGACACTGCGGACATACGGTCTTCGAGCATGGTCCCTGAGGATACGGGCCGCGACCGACAGTGCTTCGCCCACCCTTGCCGGTCCACCCGCCGACGGCGGCCGCTGCCTGGTGACGCTGTGTCAGGCGACGGCGCCCTGCCAGGGAAGCGGCACCGTGTCCGACGGGCACCGCGGGGGGCCGGGGCCGGGGCCGAGCCGGGTCCGGATGCCCTCGCCGGCTCCGTGACGCGGGCAGCGCACGGGCGAGGCGCACAGCGGACGGTTCGGCGCGTGGCCCAACGGGCTGCGGGCGGCGGCCCGGAGGACGGCGGCGGGCAGCGGCCCCGAGGACGGCTGTGGGCGGCGGTCCTCGGGGCGGAACGACGCAATCGTGTCCGCGGCGGGCCTTGTCGTCGGCGCGGCGGGCGCGGCGGCCGCCCGTGCGGCACCTGACAAGCGGCGCGGGCGCCGGGGGCCACCACCTCTCCGGCCACGGAGCCGCTCCGGGAACTCCGGAAAAAACACCCGGTGTGCCCTGTTCGTCCAACTGTGAGCGGTCGGCCAGGCGTTTGTCGCGACCGGCTGGGGTGGTCGGGAGCCGCCGGCTGCGGACGTCCGCGCCGCCCTGAGAGGTCCCGGCCCCCGGCCCGCCGGAGGCGTCTCCTCCGTCAGGCCCAGCGCGCCCGGTCCCCGCCCCACGGGCCCGGCGGCCGCGCCCAGTCGGCCGGGCCGTCGGTGAAGGAGACGGGGGGCAGCGCGTACCGGAGACGGCCGATCGGGCTGTCCCGCTCGCCGAGCCATGGGGCCGGCCCGTCGTACGGCGCGGCAGCCGCGCCGCCGGCCGTGGAGGCGGGTGGGGTCCCACCGCCGTCGGCAGCGCCCCCGGCAGGCCCCCGCGTCCCACGGTCCGCCCTACCGACCGCCTCGCTCGGCCCGGCCGTACCGTCGGCGTCGTTCCGCCCGGCCGTGCCGGTCAGCCAGGCCGCCGTGCGGGCCAGAGAGAGGCGGACGGTGCGGCTGCCGCCGTCGGCGGCCTGGTCCGTCAGCGCCCGCAGCACCGCCGCCGCCAGCAGATAGCCCGTGCCGTGGTCCAGTGCCTGCGCGGGCAGCGCGCCGGGCCGCTCCGCCGGTCCCTCGACGGCCGCGATGCCGGTGGCGGCCTGCACCAGGCTGTCGAAGCCCCGCCGGCCGGCCCAGGGGCCGCGGGTGCCCCACGCCGACAACTGGGCGACGACCAGCCCGGGCCGGCGTTCGGCCAGTGCCGCGGGGGAGAGGCCGAAGCGGTCCAGGGAGCCCGGCCGGTATCCGGTGACGACGACGTCCGCCGTGGCGAGCAGTTCCTCGAACGTCGCCCGGTCGGCCGCCAGGTCCAGGGCCGCCGACCGCTTCCCGAAGCCGGTGTCGGCGTGCTGGTCCGGCAGTTCGGGCAGGTGCGGGGCGTCGACGCGCAGCACGTCCGCGCCCAGCAGGGCGAGCGCGCGGGTGGCGACCGGGCCGGCGATGACCCGGCTCAGGTCCAGCACGCGCAGTCCGCCGGCGGGCAGCAGCGGAGCGGTCCCGGCCGGCCGGAGCACGCGCGCGGCGGCCGTGTCCAGCCGCTCCCGCTCGATCAGGGGCCCCGCGGCCGCCGCGGCGCCCTGCTCGTGCGCCGCCCACTCCCGCGCCGTGCGCAGAGCCACCGCGAGGCCGCCGGCGCCGTACACCGTGTCCTCCACCTCGACGGCGGACCGTTCGGCGAGCCGGCTCGCGACGTCGTCCGCGGAGGCGTCCCCGGGCAGTGCCAGCGCCTTCAGCAGCCGCGTCCGGTGGTGGGGATAGTTGGCGTGCGTGCGCACCCAGCCGTCCGCGGTCCGCCAGAAGCGCGACAGCGGCGCGAACGTGGCGCCGGCCCGCCCGTCCACCAGCAGGTGACGCTCACTGACGAACGACGTGGCCACGGCCCCGTCGTCCACCCGCACCGCGGGAACCCGGGGCAGTCCGGCCCTCAGTGCTCCCAGCTCGGCGGCGGCCAGTGCGCACGCTCCCACGCACGCCCGCGCCAGCTCCCTCACGGGCAGCCGGGCGTCGAGCGCTCCGTCGCGTGCGACGGTGGACACCCGGGAGAGCAGGGCGGGGTCGCCGCCCAGGGCCGTCCATGCGAACTCCGTGTCGGTCATGACGGCAGCATGCAGCATGTGATCGGCCGGCGTGCGACGAGGGCCGGGCGGAAGCGTCCGCCCGGCCCTCACGGCTGTCCGCCGCCCTGCTCCGTGCCGGCTACCTGGTGACCGCGTCCAGCGCGTCGGCCATGCCCCAGCCGTAGAAGCCGTTGTGGTTCTTCGGGCCCTGGCACACCGCGTCGACCTTGCCGTCGCTGTCGATGTCGTACGGGTCCGTGCACTTCACGGCGTCCGCCTCCGCGTACAGCAGCGCCTTGACCGCGGCGGCGGGGGCGTGCGGGTGCGTCGACTTGATCAGGGCGGCGACCGCCGCGACGTGCGGGCTCGCCATCGACGTACCGGCCATGTAGCCCCACCTGCCGCCGGGCAGCGTGCCGAGGATCAGGCCGCTCGTCGCCGGGGCGTCCGGCTTCTGGTAGGCCGTCGAGTCGCCGCCGGGCGCGGCGATGTCGACGACACCCAGGCCGTAGTTGGAGAAGGACGACTTCAGGCCCTTCGCCCCGGTCGCCGCGACGGTGACGACGCCCGGCAGCTGGGTCGGTATGTCGTAGCACTTGTGCGGGTCGATCACCCGGTCCGACGGCGTGGAGTCGTTCGGGGAGGAGGGGTCGGTGATCGAGTGCGATGCCAGGTCGTAGTTCTCGTTGCCCGCCGCCGCGACGTTGACCGCGCCCTTCTTCTCCGCGTAGCGCGTGGCCCGGGTGATGGCGTCCACCAGCGCCTTCTGGTCCGGGTCGTCGGCGCAGTTGAAGTACCACGGGTCGGTGTAGTAGCTGTTGTTCGTCACGTCGACGCCGTGCTCGGCCGCCCACACGAAGCCGCAGACCACGGCCTCCGTGTAGAAGAACCCGTTCGGGTTGGCGACCTTGATGCCGGAGACCTTCACGCCCGGCGCCACGCCCGTCATGCCGACGCCGTTGCGGGCGGCGGCGATCTCACCGGCGACGTGCGTGCCGTGCGGACTCTCCGACGCGCCCGGACGCCAGGCCCCGTCGGCCGTGTCCGGCTTGCCCGACACGCAGTTGACGGAGGCCGCGCGGTCGAAGTTCGGGGCGATGTCGGGGTGGGTGTCGTCGACGCCGGTGTCGATCACGGCAACGGTGACCTCGGGGCTGCCGAGGGACTTCTCGTGCGCCTTGTCCGCCTTGATGGCCGGCAGGTCCCACTGCAGCGGCTCCAGCGGGTCCTGCCCGGCGGCCGCCTCCGTCCGGGCCTGCGCCATCTCCGCGGCGGTCAGCGCCTTGGGGGCGCCGACGTCGGTGGTCGACTGGGCGGGCAGCGGGGCGGTGCGGGTGGCACCCGCGGAGTCCACCCCCCGGACCCTGCGCACGGTCTCGGCGAAGCGCGGGTTCGACGAGTGGACGACGATGACGCCGATCTGGTCGTACGACGCCACGACGGTGCCGCCGGCCTCGCCGATCGCCTTCTTCACGTGCGCGGCGACGCCGTGTCCGGGGTGGACGTTGACGACGTAGCTGAGCGAGGTCGCGCCGGCCGTCGAGGCGGCGGGCGCGGCCGGGGCCGCGGACGCCGTGTTCGGCAGGAACGCGAGGGCGGACGCCATGGCCATGCCCAGGGGCAGGACCAGGGCGCGCCGGTAGCGCGGGTGAGGCGCTGTCATGTGATGGTCTCTCCAGTTCGTCGGGTTCACGACCGCTCATCCGACCAGCGGGCCGTGTGGAAAGGCGTGGGGGGGGGTGGGGCTACTCGACCGCGCGCAGCGCGTTCACGACGCCGTGTCCGTAGAAGCCGTTGACGCGCTTGCCGCCGACGCACGTGGCGTCCGCGACCCCGTCGCCGTCACCGTCGTACGGGCCGGCCGGGCATCCGGGGTTGTCCGCCTGGGCCTTCAGCAGCGCCTGCAGCTGGGCCGGAGTGGCGTGCGGGTGGGCGGACTTGAGCAGGGCCGCCACGGCCGCGACGTGCGGGGTGGCCATCGACGTGCCCTGCAGGAAGCCGTACTCGTTGCCGGGCAGGGTGGACAGGATGCGGCCGTTGTGTGACGGCGTGTCGGGTATCTGGTACTTGTCGCCGCCCGGCGCCGCGACGTCGACGACGCCCTGGCCGTAGCTGGAGTAGTACGACTTGGTGCCCTTGACGCCGACCGCGCCGACCGTGACGACACCCGGCAGCTGCGTCGGGATGTCGAAGCACGTGTGCGGGTCGATCGTCCGCTCCACGGCGGTGGAGTCGTCGGGGCTGGCGTCGTCGAGGATCGCGTCGGCGTCCAGGTCGTGGTTGGCGTTGCCGGCCGCGGCGACGTTCAGGGTGCCCTTGCTCCGGGCGTACAGCTGGGCCCGGTCGACCGCGTCGACGATGGCCTTCTGGTCCGGGTCGCCGAGGCAGTTGTACTGCCAGGGGTCCACGTAGTAGCTGTTGTTGGTGATCTCCACGCCGTGGTCGGCGGCGAACACGAAGGCGCACACGACGCTCTCGGGGAAGAACAGCTGGTCCGCGTCCGGCTGGGCGACGGTGATGCCGGCGACCTTCACGCCGGGCGCCACACCGGCGACGCCGACGCCGTTGCGGGCCGCGGCTATCTCACCCGCCACGTGGGTGCCGTGGTAGTGGTCGGCGTCCACCGGCCGCCAGGAGCCGTAGGTGGTGTCCGCCTTGCCGCTGACGCAGTTCGCCGACTGCGAGGGGGAGAAGTTGGGGGCCAGGTCCGGGTGGGTGTCGTCGACGCCGGTGTCGATCACGGCGACCGTCACGTTCCTGCTGCCCGGGTTGATCCTCGCGGCCCTGTCGGCGCCGATCGCGCGCAGATCCCACTGGTCGGCCTCGAGGGGCTCGCTCCCGCCCGCGGCGGCCTTGACGGCCCGCGCCGCCTGAGACTTCGTCAGGTACCGCACCGCGCCCTCGTCCGTCGTGCCTGACGCGACCAGCGGCGAGGTCCGCGTGGCACCCGCCGACTGCACGCCCCGCACCGTGCGCATCCGCTGCGCGAAGCCGGGGTTCGCGGAGTGGACGACGATGACGCCGATCCTGTCGTACGTCACCACGATCGTGCCGTCCGCCGCCCGTATCGCCCGCTCCACGGAGGCGATCGTGCGGCGGTCGGGCCTGGTGTTGACGACGTACGCGAGGACGGGCGTGTCCGCGGCCCGGGTGGTGGACTCCGCGCGGGGCGCCGCCGACGCCGCCGCCGGGAGGAAGCCGAGCGAGGCGGTCAGCGACAGCACGACCGGTACGGCGAGAGCGAGCCTGCGTCTGGAACGCGAATGAGCCATGGGGTCTCCACATCATCCGGGTACAAATCCGCCCGAGACACAGGTGGTTCCCGGGCAGGTACATGACGGGTGTCGCAGGGCGAAACTATCCCCCCGCCCGGCTGGCCAGCAATGACTTCCGCACACGACTTCAAGAAGTCCGCCGATGACGTGAACCGGTCCCCACGCGGCGCCGTGGACCTACCAAGGAGGCGCGAGCACCGCCGGGCCCCCTGCCGCAACCGCACCCGCACCGCGAGGAGATCCCGTGGCCACCGACGCACCGCCCCCCTCGGCAGCGCAGCAACCGCTCCCCACCCATGAGGAGTACACACAGGTGCAGCAGAGCGCGGAGTTCGGCGAACTGCGCCGCTCCTACCGCTCCTTCGCCTTCCCGCTGACCGTGGCGTTCATCGCCTGGTACCTGGTCTACGTCCTGCTGTCGAACTACGCCGGTGACTTCATGGGCACCCAGCTGTTCGGCAACGTCAACGTCGCCCTGGTGCTCGGACTCGGCCAGTTCCTCACCACGTTCCTCATCGCGTGGTGGTACTCGCGGCACGCCGCCGCCAAGCTCGACCCGAAGGCCGAGGCCATCAAGAACCGTATGGAGGGCGCCGCATGAGCCACGCACTGGTCCTGGCCGCCGGCGAGGCCGGCGAGCACCGGCCGCTGATCATCACCCTGTTCGCGGTGTTCGTCCTCGCCACGCTCGGCATCACCGTCTGGGCGGGCCGTCAGACGAAGAGCGCCGCCGACTTCTACGCGGGCGGGCGGCAGTTCACCGCCTTCCAGAACGGCCTCGCCGTCTCCGGCGACTACATGTCCGCCGCGTCCTTCCTCGGCATCGCGGGCGCCATCGCCCTCTTCGGCTACGACGGCTTCCTGTACTCGATCGGCTTCCTGGTGGCCTGGCTGGTGGCCCTGCTGCTGGTCGCCGAACCGCTGCGCAACTCCGGCCGCTACACCATGGGCGACGTCCTCGCCTACCGGATGCGCCAGCGGCCGGTCCGCACCGCGGCGGGCACGTCGACGATCGTCGTCTCGATCTTCTACCTGCTGGCCCAGATGGCCGGCGCGGGCGTCCTCGTCTCGCTGCTCCTCGGCATCACCAGCGACGGCGGGAAGATCGCCATCGTCGCCCTGGTCGGCGTGCTGATGATCGTGTACGTGACCATCGGCGGCATGAAGGGCACCACCTGGGTGCAGATGGTCAAGGCCGTCCTGCTCATGGCGGGCGCCCTGCTGCTCACCTTCCTGGTGATGCTGAAGTTCGGGTTCAACGTCTCCGACCTGCTCGGCAAGGCCGCGAGCAACAGCGGCAAGGGCACCGCCTTCCTGGAGCCCGGCCTGAAGTACGGCGCCAGCGGCACGACCAAGCTGGACTTCGTCTCCCTCGGCATCGCCCTGGTCCTGGGCACCGCGGGCCTGCCGCACATCCTGATCCGCTTCTACACCGTGCCCACCGCCAAGGCCGCCCGGAAGTCCGTGAACTGGGCGATCGGCCTCATCGGCGCCTTCTACCTGATGACCATCGCCCTCGGCTTCGGCGCCGCGGCGCTGATCAAGCCGGAGGAGATCATCGCCTCCAACAAGGCGGGCAACACGGCTGCACCCCTGCTCGCCCTGCACCTGGGAGGCGTCGACTCCACCTGGGGCGCCATCCTGCTCGCCACCATCTCCGCGGTCGCCTTCGCCACGATCCTCGCGGTCGTCGCGGGCCTGACCCTGGCCTCGTCGTCCTCCTTCGCGCACGACATCTACGCCAACGTCATCAAGAAGGGGCAGGCCGGTGAGAAGGAGGAGATGCGCGCGGCCCGCTGGGCCACGGTCGGCATCGGCGCCGTCTCCGTCCTGCTGGGCGCCCTCGCCCGCGACATGAACGTGGCCGGTCTGGTGGCCCTCGCCTTCGCGGTCGCCGCCTCCGCCAACCTGCCGACGCTCCTCTACAGCCTGTTCTGGAAGCGGTTCACCACCTCCGGAGCCCTGTGGTCGATCTACGGCGGCCTCGTCACCGCGGTCGGCCTGGTGCTGTTCTCCCCGGTGGTGTCGGGCAAGCCGACGTCGATGTTCCCGGAGGCCGACTTCCACTGGTTCCCGCTGGAGAACCCCGGGCTCATCTCCATCCCGGCGGGCTTCCTGCTCGGTATCGTCGGCACCCTGCTGTCGAAGGAGGAGCCGGACCCGGCCAAGTACGCGGAACTGGAGGTGCGGTCCCTGACCGGCACCGGAGCCCACTGAAACCGCCGGGCGCCCCGGCGCCCGCGGCACGGCCGCGTGGTGACGTCCCCCGGAACGGGGGACACTCACGACGCGGCCGTGCCGCATCCCGTCGCACCGGGTTGCTGTCGATGTCGGTGCCGTCACGTAGGCTCGCAGATGACGGAAGACGGGATCCGCGACGCGGGAGGGGGCCCACGTGCTCATCGACACCTACGGCCGGGTGGCCACCGACCTGAGAGTCTCCCTGACCGACCGCTGCAACCTGCGGTGCACCTACTGCATGCCCGAGGAGGGCCTGCAGTGGCTGGCCAAGCCCGATCTGCTCACGGACGACGAGATCGTCCGCCTCATCGACGTCGCGGTCACCTCCCTGGGCATCGAGGAGGTCCGCTTCACCGGCGGCGAGCCCCTGCTGCGCCCCGGCCTGGTCGGCATCGTGGAGCGCGTCGCGGCTCTCGGCCCCCGCCCCCGGATGTCCGTCACGACCAACGGCATCGGCCTCAAGCGCACGGCGACGGCCCTGAGGGACGCCGGACTGGACCGGGTCAACGTCTCCCTGGACACCCTGCGCCCGGACGTCTTCAAGACCCTCACCCGCCGGGACCGCCACAAGGACGTCCTCGAGGGCCTGCACGCCGCGCGCGAGGCCGGTCTGACCCCGGTGAAGGTGAACGCGGTCCTGATGCCGGGCCTGAACGACGACGAGGCCCCCGACCTGCTCGCCTGGGCCATGGCACACGACTACGAGCTCCGCTTCATCGAGCAGATGCCCCTGGACGCCCAGCACGGCTGGAAGCGCGAGGGCATGGTCACCGCGGGCGACATCCTGGCCTCCCTGCGCACCCGCTTCGAGCTGACCGCCGAAGGTGCTCAGGAGCGCGGCTCGGCGCCGGCGGAGCGCTGGACCGTCGACGGCGGCCCGCACCGCGTGGGCGTCATCGCCTCCGTCACCCGCCCGTTCTGCTCGGCCTGCGACCGCACCCGCCTCACTGCCGACGGCCAGGTACGCACCTGCCTGTTCGCCACCGAGGAGACCGACCTGCGCGCCGCCCTGCGCTCGGGCGCGCCCGACGAGGAGATCGCCCGCGTCTGGCGGCTGGCGATGTGGGGCAAGAAGGCGGGCGCGGGACTGGACGACCCGTCGTTCGTGCAGCCGGACCGCCCGATGTCGGCGATCGGCGGTTAGCGGCTGTACGGCGGACCATGCCGCAGGCGCGGTGCCGGGGCCCGCGAGCCCGGCCCGCCGGCGAACGAGAGGTCCTATGGGGTTTCGGACGCCTGCCACTCCCGCAGGAGCACCACGTCCTTCAGAAAGCCCCGCACACCGAGGAACTGCGAGAGGTGCTCCCGGTGCTCGTCGCAGGCCAGCCAGGTCTTGCGCCGCTCCGGCGTGTGGATCTTGGGGTTGTTCCAGGCCAGCACCCACACGGCGTCGGCGCGGCAGCCCTTTGCGGAGCAGATCGTGTCACTCACAGGTTCGTCTCACCACAGCGTGAACAAGGCGACGCCGAGCAGCCACGGGGGGAGCTGCCCGGCGTCGGTCTGTCGCTCCGACGGGGGATGCGGAGCGCCTACGAAGTATGTCACGGGTAACCCGCCGCCCGGCACCGGAACAACATGATTGATCTGAGGTTTTCCTGAGCTTCGTGCGAAGCTCTCGCTCCGTTTGTTCCCCGTCCCGCCCGGCCGGGGAGGTCAGCTCGGTCCGGACCGCTCGCCGGGCACTCCCGCGGCCGGATCGGCGGCGGCCTCCCGCGGAGCGGATCGCCCGAAGTCGCGGCCACCGCCGTCCGTCTTCCCGCCCTCGGCACCGTCGTCGGAGTCCGCGCCGGTCGTGGACGGAGGCGTGATCATGGGGCGCGTCGGCACGGTCACGAAGGTCGACGGCAGCGACGGCGCCCGCTCACGCCCGGCGTTGGCCACCACGACCGCGATGTACGGCAGCACCGCACCCAGCACCAGGGCCACGATCGCCACGTACCGCTCGACGTTCCACAGGGTGGCCGCGAGGATCACCGCCAGCGTCCGGACCGACATCGAGATCACATACCGCCGCTGGCGGCCCCGCACGTCCTCCTGGAGCCCCGTCCGGGCTCCGGTGATCCGGAACACCTCGGCGCCGCCGCCACGCTGCATCCGCACCACGATCCACCATCCGCCCGCTCGGACTTCTCCCGGCCCGTGGCCCCGCCCGCATCCGGTCGGGAGCGCGAACCCGAACAGCTCCACGGTACGCCGCGGCCCCGCCGCGTTCGAGACCGGGCTCCCCGCGTGGCGCGCCCGGTATGCGCCCTTCCGCTCCGGCCGGCCGACCCGCGCAGGGGCGCCGGCGCCCCGGGCCCTCCCACGCGACGGTGGCCCCAGCCCGCGCACACGCCCCGCCTCCGCCGTGCGCGCTCCGTCCGACATGCGCCGTACGTCCGGGCGGCCGACACTGGCGGTGACCGTCGGCCGAGGCGTACGAGGAGGCAGCCATGGGCTGGTTGTGGGCAATCATCGTGGGATTCGTGCTGGGCCTGATCGCCAAGGCGGTCATCCCCGGGAAGCAGCACAGTCCCCTGTGGCTGACCACCATCTTCGGCATGCTGGGCGCCCTCGTCGGCAATGCGATCGCCCGTGCGCTCGGAGTCGGGGCGACCCCCGGCATCGACTGGTGGCGGCACCTGTTCCAGCTCGTCGCCGCGATCATCATCGTCGGCGTCGGTGACATGGCCTACATGGCCCTGCGCAACAACAGGAGGAAGCAGCGGCATGCGGTCTGACGGCGTCGTCCGGACCGGGAGGACGGACCCGGGCCGCGCACCCGTGGCGGCTTCGGCGCGGCTGCCGATTGCCCGGGGAGGCCGGACGGCGAAGGGGGCGGCTCCGTCCGGGAAGCCGCCCCCTTCGCCGTGCGTCCCGGCTCAGGCGCCGGCGACCTCCACCGCCGCCAGGTTCTTCTTGCCGCGGCGCAGCACCAGCCACCGGCCGTGCAGCAGCTCCTGCCCGGTGACCACCGCGTCCTCGGCGGTGACCTTGACGTTGTTCACGTAGGCGCCGCCCTCCTTCACCGTGCGGCGCGCGGCCGACTTGCTGGCCACGAGACCGACCTCGGCGAACAGGTCGACCGCCGGGCCGAGCTCGGCGACCCGGACGTGCGGGACCTCCGACAGGGCCGCGGCCAGCGTCCGCTCGTCGAGGTCCGCCAGCTCCCCCTGGCCGAACAGGGCCCTGGACGCGGCGATCACGGCCGCCGTCTGGTCGGCGCCGTGCACCAGCGTCGTCAGCTCCTCGGCCAGCGCCCGCTGCGCGGCCCGGGCCTGCGGACGCTCCTCGGTCTGCTCCTCCAGCTCCTCCAGCTCCTCGCGGGACCTGAAGGACAGGATGCGCAGGTAGCGGGAGATGTCCCGGTCGTCCACGTTCAGCCAGAACTGGTAGAACGCGTACGGCGTCGTCATCTCCGGGTCCAGCCAGACGGCGCCGCCCTCCGTCTTGCCGAACTTGGTGCCGTCCGCCTTCGTCATCAGCGGCGTCGCCAGCGCGTGCACGGTGGCGTGCGGCTCCAGCCGGTGGATCAGGTCCAGGCCCGCGGTGAGGTTGCCCCACTGGTCGCTGCCACCCTGCTGGAGCGTGCAGCCGTACCGGCGGTACAGCTGCAGGAAGTCCATGCCCTGGAGGATCTGGTAGCTGAACTCGGTGTAGCTGATGCCCTGGTCGGACTCCAGACGCCGGGCGACGGAGTCCTTCGTCAGCATCTTGTTGACGCGGAAATGCTTGCCGATGTCGCGCAGGAACTCGATCGCGGAGAGGTCCCGCGTCCAGTCCAGGTTGTTCACCATGACCGCCGCGTTCTCGCCCTCGAAGGACAGGAACGGCTCGATCTGGCGGCGCAGCCTGTCCACCCAGCCGGCGACCGTCTCCGGGTCGTTCAGGGTGCGCTCCGCGGTCGGGCGAGGGTCGCCGATCAGGCCCGTGGCGCCGCCGACCAGCGCCAGCGGCCGGTGACCGGCCTGCTGGAGCCGGCGCACGGTGAGCACCTGCACCAGGTGCCCCACGTGCAGTGACGGCGCCGTCGGGTCGAAGCCGCAATAGAACGTCACGGGACCGTCCGCGAGCGCCTTGCGCAAGGCGTCCTCGTCGGTGGACAGGGCGAACAGCCCGCGCCACTTCAGCTCGTCGACGATGTCCGTCACGGTTCTCGTGTCTCCTCGATGATCTACGGCCGGTCGGGTGACGGCCGATTGCGAACGCCTACGAGGTTATACGCCCTGGCTGACGGAGCTCATATTGAAATCGGGGATGCGCAGCGGCGGCATCGCGGCCCTGGTGAACCAGTCGCTCCACTCCCTGGGCAGCGTCTTCTCCGTACGGCCCGCCTCCGCCGCCCGGCCGAGCAGGTCCACCGGCGACTCGTTGAACCGGAAGTTGTTGACCTCGCCGGTGACCTCGCCGTTCTCCACGAGGTAGACACCATCCCGGGTCAGCCCGGTGAGCAGCAGCGTCGCCGGGTCCACCTCGCGGATGTACCACAGGCAGGTCAGCAGCAGCCCCCGCTCGGTGCCCGCCACCATCTCCTCCAGGGAGCGGTCCGAGCCGCCGTCCAGGATCAGGTTCCCGGCGGACGGGGCCACCGGCAGCCCGGTCAGGCCCGCACTGTGCCGGGTGGTCAGCAGGTGCCGCAGTGCGCCGTCGCCGATCCACTCCACCGCGGGCACCGGCAGTCCGTTGTCGAACACGGACTGGTCGCCCCCGGAGGAGTGCGCGACCACGAACGGAGCGCACTCCAGACCCGACGCGTGCGGGTCGCTGCGCAGGGTCAGCGGCAGCTCGCTGAGTTTGTCCCCGACGCGCGTACCGCCACCCGGCCGGGAGAACACCGTCCGCCCCTCGGCCGCGTCCCGCCCCGAGGACGACCACATCTGGTAGATCAGCAGGTCCGCGACCGCGGTCGGCGGCAGCAGCGTCTCGTAGCGTCCCGCGGGCAGCGCGGTCCGTCGCTCGGCCCAGCCCAGCCGGACGGCCAGCTCCGCGTCGAGCGCGGCGGGGTCGACGTCCCTGAAGTCGCGCGTCGACCGGCCGGCCCACGCCGACCGGGTGCGGTCGGCGGACTTGGCGTTCAGCTCCAGCGTGCCGCCCGGCTGGTCGTGACGCAGCCGCAGCCCCGTCGACGTCCCCAGGTAGGTCGACACCATCTCGTGGTGGGCGAAGCCGTACAGCTCGCGCCCGCCGGCCCGGGCGCGGGCGAACGACTCGCCGAGCGCCGGCGCGAAGTCCGCGAACACCGCCGACGACGTCTCGGCGGGCGCGTCGGTGAAGTCGGGGGACGCGGGCACGTCCGCGACCAGCGGCTGCGCGTCCTCGGCCGGCCCGGCGCCGCGCGCGGCGGCCTCGGCCGCCCGCACCAGTGGCTCAAGCTCCCCGGTGGTCACCGCGGACCGCGACACCACGCCCGAGGAGGTGCCCTCCTTGCCGTCGACGGTCGCGATGACGGTGAGCGTGCGCCCGCGCGTGACGCCGTTCGTCGTCAGCGCGTTGCCCGCCCAGCGCAGATCGGCCGTGGACCGCTCGTCGGCGATCACGATGCACCCGTCGGCGCGCGACAGCTCCAGGGCCCGCTCGACGGTCTCGTACGGCTTGTCGGTGCGCGAACTCATCGGCCGGCCTCCTGCGTGGTGTTCAGAATGGTGACGCCCCGGAAAAGGGCCGACGGGCAGCCGTGGGAGACCGCCGCGGTCTGCCCCGGCTGGGCCTTGCCGCAGTTGAAGGCGCCGCCCAGGACGTAGGTCCCCGGCCCGCCGACGGCCGCCATGGAGCCCCAGAAGTCGGTGGTCGTGGCCTGGTAGGCGACGTCCCGCAGCTGCCCGGTGAGGCGGCCGTTCTCGATCCGGAAGAAGCGCTGCCCGGTGAACTGGAAGTTGTAGCGCTGCATGTCGATGGACCACGACCGGTCCCCGACGACGTAGATGCCCCGGTCGACGCCCCCGATCAGGTCCTCCGTCGACAGCCCCGCCGGGTCCGGCAGCAGCGACACGTTGGCCATGCGCTGCACCGGCACGTGCGCCGGCGAGTCGGCGAAGGCGCAGCCGTTGGACCGCTCGAACCCGGTCAGCCGCGCGATGCGCCGGTCCAGCTGGTAGCCGACCAGCGTCCCGTCCTTGACCAGGTCCCACGACTGGGCCTCGACGCCCTCGTCGTCGTAGCCGACGGTGGCCAGGCCGTGCTCGGCGGTGCGGTCGCCGGTGACGTTCATCAGCTCCGAGCCGTACCTCAGCCTGCCGAGCTGGTCGAAGGTGGCGAAGGAGGTGCCGGCGTAGGCGGCCTCGTAGCCGAGGGCCCGGTCCAGCTCGGTGGCGTGGCCGATGGACTCGTGGATGGTCAGCCACAGGTTGGACGGATCGACGACCAGGTCGTACTGGCCCGGCTCGACGCTCGGCGCGCGCATCTTCTCCGCGAGCAGCTCGGGGATCCGCGCGAGTTCGCCCTCCCAGTCCCAGCCGGTGCCGGTGAGGTACTCCCAGCCGCGCCCGGCGGGCGGGGCGAGGGTGCGCAGGGAGTCGAACTCGCCGCTGGAGCCGTCGACCGACACGGCCGTCACCTGCGGATGCAGGCGCACCCGCTGCTGGGTGGTCACCGTCCCGGCGGTGTCCGCGTAGAACTTGTTCTCGTGCACGGTGAGCAGCGAGGCGTCGACGTGGTCGACGCCGCCCGCCGCCAGGAGTCGCGCGCTCCACTCGGTCAGCAGCGCCTGCTTCTCCTCGTCCGGCACCGTGAACGGGTCGACCTCGTACGACGACACCCACGTCCTGTCGGCGTGCACCGGTTCGTCCGCGAGCTCCACGCGCTCCTTCGACCCGGCCGCCGCGATCACCTGGGCGGACAGCTTCGCCATCGCCACGGCCTGCGAGGCGACCCGGGCGGCCGCGTCCATGGTCAGGTCCACGCCGGAGGCGAACCCCCACGTGCCGCCGTGCACGACCCGGACCGCGTACCCCAGGTCGGTGGTGTCCGAGGACCCGGCGGGCCGGGCGTCCCGGAACTGCCAGGACGCGTTGCGCACCCGCTCGAACCGGAAGTCGGCGTGCTCGGCCCCGAGCGCCCGCGCGCGGGCGAGCGCCGCGTCGGCCAGGGAGCGTAGGGGCAGGGCCAGGAATGACTGATCCACTTCGTGGGGCACGGGTGGGTTTCCCTTCGAATGCTCTCCTGCGGTGACCGTCGCAGGCAGTGAATCACGTCTCAGCGCCGCGCATCCCGTGGAAAAAACACACGCTCCGGCGCGGGCACGGCACTTCGACGGAAGGCCGTCACGTCTCGGGAGGGTCCGGGTCCGCGCGAGGCCGTGCGGGGGGACGGCGAACCGCCCACGTTCCCGTCCCGTTCCGGCGCAGTCGACGACCGTCCGCCGCAAGGACCCAACGGCACAGGGGAGTTGCGGTGCCTCCGCGCCGGGCCGCCGCCGGGTGGCGGATCCGCCCCGCGCCCCGCACGGACCGGCCTCACACCCGGCGGCGTACCCGGCGCCCGGTCACCACGGCGGACTGATGCCGGGGGGCCGCAGTCACGGACAGCCGTCCGCCTGCCCGGCACGGTGGACCGGCCGGGCCGCCGACTGTAGGAACCCGACAGGAGCGGAGATGCGCCACTGTTGGTGCCCGATTGTCCGCCGGTGCGGCCGGACCGATAGGTTTTCGGGGAAGCCGCCTGCTCATCCAGGTGTCCGGGCGGGTTGTCAGACCGCTATCGAAAGGGTGATCCGTTGAGCCGCTCGGTTCTCGTCACCGGAGGCAACCGGGGCATCGGCCTCGCCATCGCCCGTGCGTTCGCCGACGCCGGCGACCAGGTCGCGATCACGTACCGTTCGGGGGAGCCGCCGGCCGGGTTCCTCGCCGTCAGGTGCGACATCACCGACCCCGAGCAGGTGGAGCAGGCCTACAAGGAGATCGAGGCCCAGCACGGCCCGGTCGAGGTCCTGGTCGCCAACGCCGGCGTCACCCGGGACCAGCTCCTGATGCGCATGTCCGAGGAGGACTTCACCTCGGTCGTCGAGACCAACCTCACCGGCACCTTCCGCGTCGTCAAGCGCGCCAACCGCGGCATGCTGCGCGCCAAGAAGGGCCGCGTCGTCCTGATCTCCTCGGTCGTCGGTCTGCTCGGCTCGGCGGGGCAGGCGAACTACGCCGCCTCCAAGGCCGGCCTGGTCGGCTTCGCGCGGTCCCTCGCCCGTGAGCTGGGCTCGCGCAACATCACCTTCAACGTCGTCGCCCCCGGCTTCGTCGACACCGACATGACCCGGGCGCTCAACGACGAGCAGCGCGCGAACATCGTGGCGCAGGTGCCGCTCGGCCGGTACGCGCAGCCGGAGGAGATCGCCGCCGCGGTGCGGTTCCTCGCCTCGGACGAGGCCTCGTACATCACTGGAGCCGTCATCCCCGTTGACGGCGGACTGGGAATGGGTCACTGATCACCATGAGCGGAATCCTCGAGGGCAAGCGCGTCCTCATCACCGGTGTGCTGACGGAGGCCTCCATCGCCTTCCACACCGCCAGGCTGGCCCAGGAGCAGGGCGCCGAGGTCATCCTCACCGCGTTCCCGCGGCCCACGCTGACCGAGCGCATCGCCAAGAAGCTCCCCGCGCCCACCAAGGTCATCGAGCTCGACGTCACCAACGACCAGCACCTCGGCCGGCTCGCCGACGTCGTGGGCGAGGAGCTCGGCGGCCTCGACGGCGTCGTCCACTCCATCGGCTTCGCGCCGCAGGACGCGCTCGGCGGCAACTTCCTCAACACGCCGTTCGAGTCAGTCGCCACGGCGATGCACGTCTCGGCGTTCTCCCTGAAGTCGCTGACCATGGCCTGCCTGCCGCTGATGCAGAACGGCGGCTCGGTCGTCGGCCTCACCTTCGACGCCTCGTTCGCCTGGCCGCAGTACGACTGGATGGGCCCGGCCAAGGCCGCCCTGGAGGCCACCAGCCGCTACATGGCGCGCGACCTGGGCAAGCAGAACATCCGCTGCAACCTCGTCTCGGCGGGCCCGCTCGGCTCCATGGCCGCGAAGTCCATCCCGGGCTTCAGCGAGCTGGCCTCCGTGTGGGACACCCGCTCCCCGCTGGAGTGGGACCTGAAGGACCCCGAGCCGGCCGGCCGCGGTGTCGTGGCGCTGCTGAGCGACTGGTTCCCGAAGACCACCGGCGAGATCATCCACGTGGACGGCGGTCTGCACGCCATCGGCGCCTGAGCGGAATCGCCCGGACCGCACCCGGGCGGCAAAGCCCGCGCCCGAAGGCCCGCGCCCCCGACGACCGGGGGCGCGGGCCTTCGGCG
Organism: Streptomyces sp. NPDC003697; assembly: GCF_053587115.1. Lineage (NCBI taxonomy): Bacteria > Bacillati > Actinomycetota > Actinomycetes > Kitasatosporales > Streptomycetaceae > Streptomyces > Streptomyces sp. NPDC003697. The sequence continues at coordinate 22,765 of NZ_JBSFNN010000003.1, read as the reverse complement.
TCGGGGGAGCGGACCCGGCGTCGGTGGAGCGGCCTCCCGCGCCGACGGGGGGACAGGGCCGGCGAAGGCGTGGGGGAGTGCGTCACCCGTCCGGCTCATCCCACCGGGCGGGGGACGTGCCCGCCCGGCACGCTGGGAGTGCGTGGTCCGCCCTCCCCCGCGCTTTCCTCCCCAGCCCGGCCGAGGAGGTCCCCTTGTGCGCCTGTCCAGCAGCGTGGCCTCAGTGACCGCGGCCGTCACCCTCGTGCTCGCCCTGCCCTGTGAAGCGATGCCGCATCCGCTCACCCGGGTCCGGGAAGCCGCGAGCCCCGAGCCGTTCGGAGCCGCCTGCCGCACCCGCGTCAGCGGCTCCCACGTCACCGCCTACTGCCACAATCCCTACCCGGGGCCGGACCGGGTCAGCCTGCACGTCGAGTGCGCGCGCTGGTGGGACCTCGACAGCGACGGGTCCCCGGTCGACGCGGACCCCGCCCAGACCGTGCGGCTGACCGGCCGCTGCTGGGCGGAGGTCGCCTCGGCGTGGATCAGTCACCAGCGGGCCGGCTGAACCGGCCCGGGCGGCACGACAGCGGATAGCTCGCGGCCTCCGCGGCGGCCGACTCGGCGTCGCCCGCGCGGATCGCGTCGAGCAGCCGCGTGTGGTCCATGCGCGTCTCCGGCGTCAGCCCGGGCCCGACGTCCGCGCGCAGCCAGTCCCGCAGCACCTCGCCCAGGTCCGCGTACATCGCCGTCATGGCGTCGTTGTGGGAGGCGGCCACCACTGCCAGGTGGAAGGTGGCGTCCGCCGCCACGAACGCCTCCGCGTGCCCGGACTCCCACGCCTCCTCGCGCCGTACGAGCAGCGCGTCGAGCTGTTTGAGGTCCCTCTCGGTGCGCCGCTCGGCGGCCAGCTTCGCCGCCCCCGACTCCAGCGTGGAGCGCAGTTCGGCGATGTGCCGTGGATCGGCGCCGGCAAAGCGGCGGTGCATCACGCCCGCCAGCTCACTGGTCGCCACGACGTAGGTGCCGGAGCCCTGGCGGATGTCCAGCAGGCCGTTGTGCGCGAGTGCGCGGACCGCCTCCCGGACGGTGTTGCGGGCGACGCCGAGCTGCTCCACCAGCTCCGGCTCCGTCGGGATGCGGGAGCCGACCGGCCACTCGCCCGAGGTGATCTGGTTCCGCAGCTCGGCGATGACCTGCTCGGACAACACCGACCGGCGGGGATGGCTCAGCGGCATGACACACCTTCGCACGCGGGGCCCGGCGGGCGTCGGCCGGGCCGTGGACACGTCATCCCATGATTCTATGATGTGCCCCATGGCAAGCGAGGAAACCCGGACGACGCCGACGACCGAACGAACCCCGGCCGCGACCGCCGCCCCCCGGGAACCCGGCCCCACCGCGCCGTCCGGATGGGCGATACGCCTGGTCGTGGTCGGCATCGTGCTGGCCGCACTGAACCTGCGGCCCGCCATCACCAGCCTCGGCGCGCTCCTCGAGGAGGTCCGCGACGGGCTCGGCATGAGCGGCAGCGTGGCCGGACTGCTGACCTCCGTGCCCTCACTGTGCTTCGCCGTCTTCGGCGTGACGGCGCCGCGCCTGGCCCGCCGCTTCGGACCCGCCGCGGTGGTGTGCGCCGGCATGGCCGCCATCGCCGTGGGACTGGCGGTCCGGCCGTACGCCGGCGGCACGCCGGGCTTCCTGGCGGCCAGCGCCCTCGCCCTCATGGGCATCGCCGTGAGCAACGTCCTGATGCCGGTGATCGTCAAGCGCTGGTTCCCCGACCGGGTCGGTCCCATGACCGGTCTGTACTCGATGGCTCTCGCCCTCGGCACCTCCGTCGCCGCCGCCGCGACCGTGCCGCTGACCGGGGCGCTGGGCGGGAACTGGCAGCCGGGCCTGGCCGTGTGGGCGGTGCTGGCGGCGGTGGCCGTGCTGCCGTGGCTGCCACTGGTACGGGACCGTCAGATTCCGCGGACGTCGCCGCGGCAGGAGCAGGGGCAGCCGGCCGCGCCGCCGGAGGGGCAACCGGCCGCGCCGCCGGAGGGGCAACCGGCCGCGCCGCCGGAGGGGCAGCCGGCCGCGCTGCGCATCACCCGCAGCCGCACCGCCTGGGCACTCGCCGTCTTCTTCGGCCTCCAGGCCACCGCCGCCTACATCACCATGGGCTGGATGGCGCAGATCTTTCGCGACGCGGGGGTGCCCGCCGGCACGGCCGGCGTCCTCCTCGCCGTGACCATGGTCATGGGCGTGCCGCTCGCCTTCGTCATCCCGCGGCTGGCCACCCGGCTGCCGCACCAGGGCCCCATCGCGCTCGTGCTCGGCGTCTGCGGCCTCGCCGGCTACGCGGGCCTGTATCTCGCGCCGGCCGCGGGAGCCTGGGCCTGGGCCCTGCTGCTCGGCGTGTCCAACTGCGCCTTCCCGCTGGCGCTGACCATGGTCGGGATGCGGGCCAGGACCGGCGCGGGCGTCGCCCAGCTGTCGGCGTTCGCGCAGAGCACCGGCTATCTGATCTCGATCCCCGGCCCCCTGCTGGTGGGCGTCCTGTACCAGGGCAGCGGCGGCTGGGGGTTGCCGATCGCCCTGATGAGCGCGCTGATGCTGCCGCAGATGGTGGTCGGCTACCTGGCGGGGCGCGACCGCACGGTGGAGGACGAGGCGCAGCGCTGAGGGCGGCGGCCGGCGGGCGGTCCCGGGCGGCGCGGCGCGCCATGCCCCCGCGGAGGCCCCCCGGGCGGCGCGGCGCGCTGACGGTCCCCCGCGGCCCGGTTTCCGGACGCCGGGTGCGAGACTTGCCGTATGCCAGTGCTCGAGCCGAACCCCCGCAACGGCCAGAAGAAGATGCTGATCGTCTTCGGCGCGTTCTTCGCCATCTTCGCCGTCATCGCCGTCGTCGCGACCCTCGTCGCTCCGTGACCCCGCTCCCCGCGGGCCGATGGTGGGGTTGTCCCCCCATCCCCTAGGGGGCGCGGCTCAGGGTCAAGTGGGTGGGTCACCGGATGGGCCGACGGATGCCGGGTCCGTAACTTCGAGGTGTGACCGCGGGGCGCGGACCACGGACCACTCGGAGACCAGCGGAGGCGATCATGCCGGCCCGTACGCACACCCGGCACCACCCGGCGGCCCCGGGCGGCACCGACACCCGGCTGCCGTGGTGGGCCCTGGCCCTGCCGGTGCTCGCCTTCACCACGCTGCTCGTCCTCCTGCTGAACCCGTCCCACGCCCAGGCGGCCACGGCCGATCCCGCGATCACCCAGCTGCTCGAGCGCGCCCAGGAACTGCTCGCCCGCTGAGACGGCCCGCGGGGGACCCCGCGCGCGGCTCCCGCGATCGCCGCGCGCGACCGCCCCACCCAGAGAATCCGCATGTCAACTCCCTGCGCCGCGTGGCCTGTTTCATGCGAAGCTGGGTTCCATGAGCGTCGCAGAACCCCGCAGTATCGTCCTCTTCCGGCATGCGAAAGCCGACTGGCCACAGGTGAACGACCATGAGCGACCGCTCGCCGAGCGGGGCCGCAAGGACGCCGCGGTGGCCGGGCTCAAACTGGCCGACACGGGCATCTCCTTCGATCTGGCCCTGTGCTCCACCTCGACCCGGACCCGCGAGACCTGGAAGATCGCCGTCCATGAGTTCCCCCATCGGCCGAAAACCGTCTATGAGGAGCGGATCTACGAGGCCTCGCCGGGCGAGCTGATCGCCGTGCTCAACGAGATCCCGGACGACGTGCGGAACGTGGTCCTGGTCGGGCACAACCCGGGCATCCAGGGCCTGGCCGAGGTGCTGTCCGGGTCGGCCGACAGCGACGCCCGCGAGCGGATGAGCCGCCGCGGGTTCCCGGCCGCCGCCTTCGCCGTCCTCTCCTTCGACGGCGCCTGGAAGAGGCTGGAGCCGGCCGCGGCCACCCTGGCCGACTACTGGGCGCCGACGGAGTAACCACGCCGGCACCGGCTCCGCGGGGGGCTCGGGTGACCGGGGCCCGGCGGGACCTTGCCGGCGCCGGCCCGCCCGCCCGTGCTCGTGTCAGCGGGCCCGCAAGATCCCCGGCGGCCCACGCCCACTGCCGTCGGGGCCCGGCTCGGGCGGCCCGTTCCCGCTCCGGGACCGGACCCCGCGAGGCCCGGTCCCGCGGCCCGCGCTCCGCGCTCAGTCCTCCTCGTGCGCGTCCGCCGCCTCGACCTCTTCCCGGGTGACCCCGAGCAGGTACAGGACCGTGTCGAGGAACGGCACGTTCACCGCCGCGTGAGCGGCTTCGCGCACCACCGGCTTGGCGTTGAAGGCGACCCCGAGACCGGCCGCGTTCAGCATGTCCAGGTCATTGGCACCGTCGCCGATCGCGACGGTCTGCGCCAGTGGGACGCCCGCCTCGGCGGCGAACCGGCGCAGCAGCCGGGCCTTGCCCGCCCGGTCCACTATCTCGCCGGTGACCCGGCCGGTGAGCTTTCCGTCGACGATCTCCAGCGTGTTGGCCTGGGCGAAGTCGAGCCCCAGCCGCTCCCGCAGATCGTCCGTGACCTGGGTGAACCCGCCCGAGACGACACCGACCTGGTAGCCGAGCCTCTTCAGGGTGCGGAGCAGGGTGCGGGCGCCCGGCGTCAGCCGCACCTCGCTGCGCACCTTGTCCACGACCGACGCGTCCAGGCCCGCCAGCAACGCCACCCGCGCGTGCAGCGACTGCTCGAAGTCCAGCTCCCCGCGCATCGCGGCCGCGGTGACCTCGGCGACCTTGTCCTCACAGCCCGCGTGCGCGGCGAAGAGCTCGATGACCTCGTCCTGGATGAGCGTGGAGTCCACGTCCATCACGACCAGCCGCTGCGCCCTGCGGTGCAGGCCCGCCGCGACGACCGCGATGTCGACGCCGAGAGCCGCCGCGTCCGTCACCAGGGCGGTGCGCAGGCGCTCCGTCTCCACCCCGGACACCGCGAACTCGACCGCGGTCACCGGGTACTTGGCCAGCCGGAATATCCGGTCGATGTTGCCGCCGGCCTTGGTGATCCGGGCCGCGATCTGGGCGGCCGCCTCCGCGGTGAGCGGGTGGCCGAGGACGGTGACCAGGGAGCGTCCGAGGCCGCGCGGCCGGTTGTCGCCGTGACCGGAGATGATCTCCGCCTGCATCTTCATCGACTCGGCCCAGCTGTGCACGGTGGCCCGCAGGTCGCCCTCGACGGTGGCCGCCGGATGCGTCACGAGCGCGCACAGCACGATCCGGCCGCGCGTGACGACCTGCTCGATGTCGACCACGTCGACGGAGAAGGCCGCCAGAGTGTCGAAGAGGCCGGCCGTGATGCCGGGCCTGTCCTTCCCGAAGATCTTGACGAGAAGCGTGGGAACGTCGGAGGTCTGCGAAGCGCTCATGGTGCCTCCACCGTATCCGGCACGCGGTGCCTCCCGCCCGTCCGGTCCGTCTGACGGACAGGGAACTCCTGCTGTCCACCAGGTGCCCGGCGGGTTACGGCTCGGGTTGTGCCGGGGACTTCCCGGCACGCCGGACGCCGGTCCTCGCCGCGGCCCCTCAGCCGCCCGCGGGCAGGGGTTCGCCGCTGCCGTCCGTCCGGCCGTGCTCCCCGGCCGTGATCACGTGCCCGGCGCCCCGGGCGGTGGCGGTGGGGGCGCGGGAGGCTCGTCCGGAGGGGGCGGCGGCCAGTCCATGGGGCGGAGGCGGGGCCGCGGTGGGAGCGGCGGCGGCAGGAGGGGACCGGCCACCGTGGGCGCGCTGTACAGGTCGCCGGACGGGGCGTCCGGCCCTTCCTCCTGCACCGGCCGCCCGGGTGGCTCCGTGTACCGGGGTGGCCGCGTAGGCCGGTCGGGTGGCCAAGTGTCCTGGACCGGCCGCGGGGGCCGGTCGGGCGGTCCGGTGTCCCGGGGTTCCCGCCCCGGGCCGTCCGGAGCCGGCGCCCCCGACGGCTCCCACCTCGGCCTGCCCGGCAGCGGGGCGCCGTACGGGCCCCAGGGCCGGTCCGGCGGCGGGGCGTCCTGCGGCTGTGGCCCGGGCCGGTCCGGCGGCCGTGCGCCGTACGGGCCCCACGGCCGGTCCGGCAGGGTTCCCCCCGAGCCGTCCCACCCGACACCGCTGTGCCCCGCACGCTCTCCGCTCCCTGGCGACCCCGCCGGCCCTGCGGGCCCGCGGCCCTTCGCCGTAGCCGCGATGCGCCCGTCACCCCGTGCCAGAGGCGCGGCGCGCCGCCCGGCGGCTCCCGTCGCCCGCGCCAGCAGTGCGCCGGCGGCCCCGGCCCCGGCGCCCCAGACCGCGCCCAGCAGCGCAGCCGTGCCCCCGTGCCCGTGCAGGTCGATCCCCGCGTCGAGCGCGTCGATGCCGAGCACGGACACCGAGGCGCTCAGGGAGACCTCCGTCCACCGGACGAGCAGGGGCAGCACCAGCGCGGTCACCACCCCGAGCCGCACCGCGCACTGCCCGACGAAACGAAGCCCGCCGGGACCGCGGAGGGCGCCGGGGCCGCCTACGGACGAGGAACCGGAACCAGGACCCCCGACCGCCCAGGACTCGGCCGCCGCCGCCGGCAGCGGCGCCCGCCCGCCACCCGCCGGCACCGGCGACCCGGGCGCCCCCGTCCCCGGCGACGGTGCCCGCGCCCCCGCCCTCTCCGGCGGCGTCCGCACCGCCGTCAGCACCCCCGCCAGAAGCATCGCCGCCGCCGCCCCCACCGCCAGCAGCCACACCCGCCCGTCCAGGGCGGCCAGGCGTTCCAGCGTGACCGGCCGGCCGGGGCGGGCGGTCAGCACCGTGTCCAAGGGGCCGGGCAGCAGCCGGGCGAGCGCGCCCGTCGCCGTGCCGTCCGACGGCACGAACAGGCCGAGCGGGAGGCCCGACCACACCCCGTTGGGCGCCCCGAGCAGCGCCGCGCCCACGACCCGCCCGGGGTGGGCGTCGCCGGCCGCCGCGTACGCCGCCGCGGCGAGCCCCGCCGCCACCGCGACCAGCAGCGCCCCGGCCAGCGCGGACACGGCCGGCCGGACCACTCGGTGGACGGCTTCGAACCCGCGCGGCAGGGGAGTGCGGCGCGAGGTGAGCAGCGCCAGCAACAGGACCCCGGCCGCCCAGCCGGCAGCGGCGAGCAGGGTGGGTGCGGTGCGTACGGAGAAGGCGATCGCCGCCCGGACGTCGACGAGATCACCGATCGCGTCGGGCAGCAGACCGCCGATGTCCCCTGCGTTCCCCAGGCCGGGAATCTCCGGGCCCCCGGATCCACCGCCGCCGGTCACCCGGTCCAGCCCGACGGCACCGCCGTCGATCGCGACGACTCCGTGGCCCGCCCGGACCAGCGCGCCCAGTGCCGCCACGAACAGCACCACCACCGCTGCGGCGCGCACGAGGAGTCGGGACGGCGCGATCACCGCTCCCGCCCCGCGCAGGGACCGCAGGAAGAAGTACGACAGCAGGAGCGCACCGACGAGGCTCACCCCCAGAGGCGTGGCCTCGACGGCGGTGTGCGCCCGGGCCCCTTCCCATCCGAACGCGGACACCTCGCCGGACGTTGTGACGGAGCCCCCCACCGCCAGAGCCATCAGCGCCGCGGCCATCGGCGCCGGCGACCCGCCCGAGTCCATCCCGAGCAGATGCGCACCGACCGCGGCCGTCGCCGCCATCCCGGACAACGCCCAGCTCACCGAGGTGATCGCGGCCGGCAGGATGTCCCGCCACGGCAGACGGGCGTCCTGCCGCGCCCTGTCGGCCGTCGTGGCAGCGCTCATGGCCAACCCCCGATCCACGGACGCGGCCCGGCCGCCGCGCATGTCCCCCTCGCGTGGATTACCACTCTCCGGGCCGGTTTCAACCCCGCCGGCGAAGGCAGTGGAAGCGCGCCCCGCGCACGCTCCCCACGGCCCGACTTCCGGTCGGAGAGCGGAGCCTGTCATAGTTCCCCCCGATGTTCGACATCCCTAGACTCCCTGCGACGGGGGTAATTCGGGGGACAACTCAGTGGGGCATGGAGTGCCGGAACTCGTACTGGAATCAAACGGACGGACCTGGACGCTCGATGCGTCCACGTCCTACACCCTGGGACGCGATCCGCAGGGTGACATCGTGTTCGACGACGCCAGGGTCTCATGGCGTCACGCCACGATCAGCTTCAACGGCCGCGGTTGGGTCCTCGAGGACCACCGCAGCACCAACGGCACGTTCGTGGCGGGGCAGCGGGTCCAGCAGGTGGAGATCGGTCCCGGCTCGGTCGTCCATCTCGGCAACGCCACCGACGGACCGCGCCTCGGCCTCTCCGGCGCCGCGGCCGCCGTCGCGACACCGCAGGCGCAGCCCCAGCAGCAGCCGTACGCCGCCCACGGCGCGAACGCCGGCTGGGCCCAGCAGGCCCCGCAGCCCGGTTGGCAACAGCCGCAGCAGGCAGCGCACTCGGCGTCGATTCCGCAGCAGCAGGGCCCCGGTGGCGGCGCGGGGGCGCCGCCGGTCCACGGCGACCGCAGCCCGACCACGTTCCACCAGTTCTCCCTCGGCCGCGTCATGCGCATCGGCCGCGCCCTGGAGAACGACCTGGTCGTCTCGGACCTGCAGGTCTCCCGCAACCACGCCGAGTTCCACTCGATGCCCGACGGCCGTATGGAGATCCGCGACCTCGGCTCCCACAACGGCACCTACGTCAACGGCCAGCCGATCCCCAAGGGCGGCTCGGCGCAGCTCGGCCCCACCGACATCGTCGGCGTCGGCCACTCGACGTTCCGGATCGTCGGCGACCGACTCGAGGAGTTCGTCGACACCGGTGAGATCTCCTTCTCCGCGCGCCAGTTGACGGTGACGGTCGACGGTGGCAAGCAGATCCTCAAGGACGTCTCCTTCGGCGTCCCGGAGAAGTCGCTCGTCGCCGTCATCGGCCCGTCCGGTTCCGGCAAGTCGACCCTGCTCAAGGCGCTCACCGGCTACCGCCCCGCCGACCAGGGCGAGGTCCTCTACGACAACCGCAACCTCTACAAGCAGTTCGCCGAACTGCGCCAGCGCATCGGTCTGGTCCCGCAGGACGACATCCTGCACAAGGAGCTGAGCGTCAAGAAGGCCCTCAAGTACGCGGCCAAGCTGCGCTTCCCGGCCGACACCACGGCCACCGAGCGCCAGGCCCGCATCGACGAGGTGCTGCGCGAGCTGAAGCTCGACATCCACAAGGACAAGAAGGTCACCTCCCTGTCCGGCGGTCAGCGCAAGCGCGTCTCGGTGGCCCTGGAACTGCTGACCAAGCCGTCGCTGATCTTCCTGGACGAGCCGACGTCCGGCCTCGACCCGGGCATGGACCGCGACGTGATGCAGCTGCTGCGCGGCCTCGCGGACGACGGCCGCACGGTCCTCGTCGTCACCCACTCCGTGGCCGAGCTGGCGCTGTGCGACAAGCTTCTGGTGATGGCGCCGGGCGGCTCCGTCGCCTACTTCGGCCCGCCGGAGGAGGCGCTGAACTTCTTCGGCTACGACACCTGGGCCGACGTCTTCTCCGCCTTCGAGAACTACCGCGACTACGACTGGGCCGGCCGCTGGAAGGGCTCGCAGCACTACCAGATGTACGCCGCGGACATCGACGCCGTCGCCCCGCAGTCCGCGCACATGCCTCCGCCGCAGGCGGTCAGGCCGCCCAAGCCGCAGGGCTGGGGCTCGCAGCTGCTGACCCTGATCCGGCGGTACGTGTCGGTCATCGCCTCCGACAAGGGCTTCCTCGTGCTGACGGTCGTCCTGCCCGCGGTGCTCGGCGCGGTCAGCCTGCTGATCGACTCGGACAAGGGCCTGCTGGTCAACCCGGTGAACCCGAAGACCGGGGTGCACATCCCGAACGGCACGGCCACCACGGTGCTGCTGATCCTCTCGGTCGGCGCGTGCTTCGCGGGCGCCGCGAACTCCGTCCGTGAGCTGATCAAGGAACGGGTCATCTACGAGCGGGAGCGCGCAACCGGCTTGTCCCGCTCGGCGTACCTGATGTCCAAGGTGGTCGTCCTCGGCGCCGTCACCGTGCTGCAGGGACTCATGGTGGGTCTGATCGGCTTCTCCAGCCGCGAGATCCCCGAAGAGGGCCTGATCCTGGGCGATGCGACGCTGTTCGAGCTGTGCCTGCCCATCATGGCGCTCGGCTTCACCTCGATGATGTTCGGCCTGGTCATCTCCTCGCTGGTGAAGACCGCCGAGAAGACCATGCCGCTGCTCGTGATGTTCGCGATCATCCAGGTCGTGTTCACCGGTTGCCTGTTCACCCTGAACGGCACCGTCGGCGTCAATCAGTTCTCGTACCTGATGCCGTCGCGCTGGGCGGTGGCCGCCGCCGGCACCACGCTGGACTTCAACGACATCGCCCCGAACGGCGACGACCCGACCAGTACGGACCCGCTGTGGGACCACCAGGTCTCGGCGTGGGGCATGGACATGGCCGCCCTGCTCGCGCTGGGCGTCCTCTGCGGCTTCCTCGTGGCGCGCTTCCTGCGCCGTCACGAACCGGAGGTCATGCGCAAATAGAGGTCGTGCGCGCAGGGGTGCCGGGCACCCCTGCGCACGACGACGGGCGGCACCTCGCCGGGGCGCCGCCCGTTCCCGCACGACGAAGGGCGGCACCCGCGGGTGCCGCCCTTCTGCGTGTCTCAGAGGTCCGCGCCGACCTCAGTACGCGCTGTTGACGTTGTCGATCGAGCCGTAGCGGTCGGCCGCGTAGTTGGCGGCGGCGACGATGTTGGCGACCGGGTCGTAGATGTTGTTCGACGTGCCGGAGACGTGGTAGGCGGCGAAGGTCGGCGGGATGACCTGAAGCAGACCCTTCGACGGGATGCCGTTGACGGCGTTGATGTCCCAGTTGTTGATGGCGTAGGGGTTGCCTGAGGACTCCCGCATGATGTTGCGGTGCAGGCCGCTGTAGGAGCCCGGGATGTCGTGCCGGTCCATGATGTCCAGCGCCTGCCGGATCCAGCCGTCCAGGTTGTTGCCGTAGCTCTTGGCGGCGACGGGCGCCACGTGCGGACGCGCCGCGGCCCGGGAGGCGGCCTGCGCGGCGTTGCGGGCGGCCTCGGCCTTCTGCTGCGCCGCGGCCCGGTGCTGGGCGGCGGCCTGCGCCGCGGCCCGGTGCTGGGCGGCGGCCTGCGCCACGGCCTGCTTCCTGGCCTCGATGGCCTGGACCTTCAGGCTGTCGGTGGCGAGCTGGTCGGTCACGCTGGCCTTGACGTCCTTGATCGGCTCGGAGCTGAAGCGCACCGGAGCGGACGCGGGAGCCTGGGCCACGGTCGACTCGGCCTGGCTCGGGGCGGCGGAGACGGCGATGGCGGCGGCACCGAGGGTGGCGACACCGGCGGCGGCCAGCTTGTGGGACCTGGTGAGGGACTTGGCCAGGGCACGACTGCGCTGGAGCACGTTGTTTTCGGGCATGGCGAAATGGACCTCTTCGAGTTGCGCGGAGGTCGCTCCTCGGACGGCGGTGGCAGTGGCCTTACCGCAAGAACGCCGCGGGCCGAACCCGCAGCGCTGAGCGACGAGAGCCATTCTTAGCGGCCGCAAAAACTCCAGGCAAAGGTGTGACGTACTATGCCGGATCGTCGTGCAGGAATCGGTGAGGCGGGGCCGACAGGGTCGTATGTCCCGTTCATACGGGTCTGCTGAGTCTCCTAGGCCCCTTCGTACGTGATCTGCGCCCTATGCCCGTCCTCACACCGTGGGCGCCCGCGCCTCACCGGCCGTTGCCCTCGCAACGCGCTGGGTGAGCGGCTTCTCCACGCGGACGGGATGCCCGTCGCCGAACGTCGTGCCGGAGCGTCTGCTCGCCCACGGCCCCTTCACACCCACGCGCCGCCCCGACCGCTCCGGCGGCAGCGGCCGCCGGGACGGCCGGCCCGGTCCCCGCCGCCGCACCGCCGGTACCGTGACGGCATGAGTCAAGGTCCCCGGTCCGGCCTCGCCGCGGTGAGCTCCGCGCTGCTGGCCATGAGCAGGCACCTGGAAGTGCGGGACGTCCTGAAGACGATCGTCGCCTCGGCCCGCGAGCTGCTCGACGCCCGGTACGCCGCCCTCGGCGTCCCGGACGACCACGGCGGCTTCGCCCAGTTCGTGGTCGACGGCGTCAGCGACGAGCAGTGGCGGGCGATCGGCCCGCTCCCGCGCCAGCACGGCGTCCTCGCCGCGATGCTGCGCCAGTCGCGGACCGAGCGCCTCGCCGACGTGCGCAAGGACCCCCGCTTCGAGGGCTGGCCGGCCGCCCACCCCGAGCTGTCGGACTTCCTGGGCATGCCGGTCCGCGACGGCGACGAGGTGATCGCCGCACTGTTCCTGGCGAACAAGGACTGCCGGAAACCGCTCGGGAGCTGCGGCTTCACCGAGGAGGACGAGGAACTGCTGTCGATCCTCGCCCAGCACGCCGCGATCGCGCTCACCAACGCCCGCCTGTACGAACGCAGCCGTGAGCTCACCATCGCCGAGGAGCGCTCCCGCCTCGCGCACGAGCTGCACGACGCCGTCAGCCAGAAGCTGTTCTCCCTGCGTCTGACCGCCCAGGCCGCCACCGCGCTCGTCGACCGCGACCCGGCGCGCGCCAGGGAGGAACTGCACCAGGTGGCCGCGCTCGCCGCGGAGGCCGCCGACGAACTGCGCGCCGCCGTCGTGGAGCTGCGTCCGGCGGCCCTCGACGAGGACGGCCTGGTCGCCACCCTGCGCACCCAGATCCAGGTCCTCGACCGCGCCCACACCGCACGCGTCACCTTCACCGCCCGCAGCGTCAGGGCGCTCCCGGCCGCGCAGGAGGAGGCCCTGCTCCGCGTCTCCCAGGAGGCGCTGCACAACGCGCTGCGCCACTCGGGGGGCCGGCACGTCGACGTGACCCTGGAGCGCCGCGGCTACGGCGCCGTCCTGCGGGTCGCCGACGACGGCGCCGGCTTCGAGCCCGGCACGGTCTCCCGGGCGGGACGCCATCTCGGCCTGGTCTCCATGCGCGACCGGGCGAGCGGCGTCGGCGGCACGCTGACGGTGGAATCGGCGCCCGGCAAGGGCACCACGATCGAGATGGAGGTCCCCGGTGGCTGAACCGATCAGGGTCCTGGTCGTCGACGACCACCAGGTCGTACGCCGGGGCCTGCGCACCTTCCTGGAGGTGCAGGCCGACATCGAGGTCGTGGGCGAGGCCGCGGACGGCGCGGACGGCGTCGCCCGGGCCGAGGAACTGCGGCCCGACGTCGTCCTCATGGACGTCACGATGCCGGTCATGGACGGCGTCGAGGCCCTGCGGCGGCTGCGGGAACTCGCCAACCCGGCACGTGTGCTGATCGTCACCAGCTTCACCGAACAGCGCACCGTGGTGCCGGCCCTGCGGGCGGGCGCGGCCGGGTACGTGTACAAGGACGTGGACCCCGACGCGCTCGCGGCGGCCATCCGCTCCGTGCACGCCGGGCACGTCCTGCTGCAACCCGAGGTCGCGGGTGCCCTGCTGTCCCAGGAGGAGGGCCAGTCCGGCCACGGCAGAGGGGGCTCGCTCACCGAGCGGGAACGCGAGGTGCTCGGCCTGATCGCGGACGGCCGCTCGAACCGTGAGATAGCGCGTGCGCTGGTGCTCTCCGAGAAGACCGTCAAGACGCACGTGTCGAACATCCTGATGAAGCTCGACCTGGCGGACCGTACGCAGGCCGCGCTGTGGGCCGTACGGCACGGCGTGACCGGCTGACCCTCTCCTCCAGGCGTACGGAAGATCCCCCTCCGCTCCGAGACGCCCACCGTCGCGGGAACGCCCCGACCGCGGCGCCGCCCACCACCCGCCTCAGTACGCCCTTCTCTCCCGCTCCTCCACGACGGAGTTGTACGCCGCGACCCGCGCCCGCCGGGCCGTCCGCTCCACCGGACGCAACGCCGCCGCCCGCGCCCCCATCTCCGACGCACTCACCGCGCCCCCGTGCCCGTTCTCCGTGGCCAGCGACACCAGGAGCCCCACCCGCTGCGCCAGCTCCAGCACCCGCACCGCCCGCGGCGGATACCCCGGAGCCAGTACCCCCCGCCCCCGTGTCCCCTCGGCCCGCGCCCGGTACGCGTCGATCGCCGCCTCCGCCACCGGCCCCGACCCGGCGACGTCCAGCCGCGACAACACTTCGGTGGCCTCCCGCAGGGCCTCCGCCAGCTCCCGCTCGGCCTCGCCCAGCGCCGGCACGTCCGCCGGCGGCGCCTCCCGCACCGGCAGCACATGCCAGACCACCTCGACGTGCACGTCACCCTCCGGCCCGGCCTCGTACACCTCCGGCACCAGGCCGACGGCGGCGCCGTGACAGACCACGGCCTCCTCGGCCTCCAGCGCCCGCGCGTTGAACTCCGGGGGCCCGCTCAGCCCCAGCGGATGCCCCGGCGCGGGCAGCGCCACCCGCAGCCCACTCACCCCCAGCGCGCGCAACCGCCCCAGCGCCAGGGTCAGCCCGACCGGCGCCGACTCGCCGGGCAGCCCCTGAACCCGGTGGACGGCATCGTCCCCGACGATCGCCAGTACGGCGTCGTCCGGTGAGACGATCCCGGCCAGGAGTGCGTTTCCCCAAGCGGCGAGGCGTCCAGAACGCGGTTCCGAGAACATGCCCTCCACCCTAAGGACCGGACCGCCGGAACGGTGTCCCCGGCCGGTGGCGTAGATTTTCCAGTGGGCTGCGCCCACCGGCGCGGCTGACCGAGCCGCAGGCGTACGCGAGCGACAGCCGAGACCGGCACACTGCAAGGGGAGACAACGCGCTCATGAGCGATGTTCTGGAGCTTCAGGACGTATCCGTGGTCCGTGAGGGCCGGGCTCTGGTGGACCAGGTCTCCTGGTCGGTCAAGGAGGGCGAGCGCTGGGTCATCCTCGGCCCCAACGGCGCCGGCAAGACCACCCTCCTCAACGTCGCCTCCAGCTACCTCTACCCCACCAAGGGCACCGCCACCATCCTCGGCGAGACCCTCGGCAGGCCCGGCACCGACGTCTTCGAGCTGCGCCCCCGCATCGGCGTCGCCGGCATCGCCATGGCCGAGAAGCTCCCCAAGCGCCAGACCGTCCTGCAGACCGTGCTCACCGCCGCGTACGGCATGACCGCCGGCTGGCAGGAGGAGTACGAGGCCGTCGACGAGCAGCGCGCCCGCGCCTTCCTCGACCGCCTCGGCATGACCGAGTACCTCGACCGCAGGTTCGGCACCCTCTCCGAGGGCGAGCGCAAGCGCACCCTCATCGCCCGCGCCCTGATGACCGACCCCGAGCTGCTGCTCCTCGACGAGCCCGCCGCCGGGCTCGACCTGGGCGGCCGCGAGGACCTGGTCCGCCGCCTCGGCCGGCTCGCCCGCGACCCGATCGCCCCCTCGATGATCATGGTCACGCACCACGTGGAGGAGATCGCTCCCGGCTTCACCCACGTCCTGATGATCCGCCAGGGCAAGGTCCTCGCCGCCGGCCCACTGGAGCTCGAACTCACCTCGCGCAACCTCTCCCTGTGCTTCGGCCTGCCGCTGGTCGTCGAGCAGGTCGGCGACCGCTGGACCGCCCAGGGCCTGCCGCTGACCTGATCCGGCCCCCTCGTGCCCTGTCCGCGTGAGACCGGCGGACCTACCATGAGCGTGTGAACGACATCGACGCATGGGTGTGGTGGCTCGTCGGCGCGGCAGCGCTCGGAATCCCGCTCGTGGTGACCGCGATGCCGGAGTTCGGCATGTTCGCGGTGGGCGCCGTGGCCGCGGCAGTCGTCGCGGGACTCGGCTTCGGCGTCGTGGCCCAGGTGCTCACGTTCGCTGTCGTCTCCGTCGCCCTCATCGCCGTCGTGCGGCCCATCGCCAACCGGCACGGCAGGCAGCGCCCCCAACTCGCCACCGGCGTCGACGCACTGAAGGGCAGACAGGCCGTCGTCCTCGAGCGTGTGGACGGCTCCGGGGGCCGCGTCAAGCTCGCCGGCGAGGTCTGGTCGGCACGCGCGCTCGACACCGGCCGCAGCTACGAACCCGGCGAGGAAGTCGACGTCGTGGACATCGAGGGAGCCACCGCGATCGTCATGTGACCTCGGACAACGCGGGATGGCGCAACTGGACCGAACACCCCACACGGCACGCGACGGTCTGTCAGACTCGACCAGCAAGATCTTCAGCAGTCCATAGGATCTTCCGAGAACGCCGAGGCGGAGAAGGAGACGGGGAGCGGGACGATGGAACCGGTCATCATCGTTTTGATCATTCTGGTGGTGTTGGTCTTCATCGCCCTGATCAAGACAATCCAGGTCATTCCACAGGCCAGCGCCGCCATCGTGGAGCGCTTCGGCCGCTACACACGCACGCTGAACGCGGGGCTCAACATCGTCGTCCCGTTCATCGACACCATCCGCAACCGCATCGACCTGCGCGAGCAGGTCGTACCCTTCCCGCCCCAGCCGGTCATCACCCAGGACAACCTGGTCGTCAACATCGACACCGTCATCTACTACCAGGTGACCGACGCCCGGGCCGCCACCTACGAGGTCGCCAGCTACATCCAGGCGATCGAGCAGCTCACCGTCACCACGCTGCGCAACATCATCGGCGGCATGGACCTCGAGCGCACCCTGACCTCCCGCGAGGAGATCAACGCCGCCCTGCGCGGCGTCCTCGACGAGGCAACCGGCAAGTGGGGCATCCGCGTCAACCGCGTCGAACTCAAGGCCATCGAGCCGCCGACGTCCATCCAGGACTCCATGGAGAAGCAGATGCGCGCCGACCGCGACAAGCGCGCCGCCATCCTCCAGGCCGAAGGTGTCCGGCAGTCCGAGATCCTGCGCGCCGAAGGCGAGAAGCAGTCCCAGATTCTGCGCGCCGAGGGCGAGGCCAAGGCGGCCGCCCTGCGCGCCGAGGGCGAGGCCCAGGCCGTCCGCACGGTCTTCGAGGCCATCCACGCCGGCGACCCGGACCAGAAGCTCCTGTCCTACCAGTACCTCCAGATGCTCCCGAAGATCGCCGAGGGCGACGCCAACAAGCTCTGGATCGTCCCCAGCGAGATCGGTGACGCCCTCAAGGGCCTGTCCGGCGCCATGGGCAACTTCGGCCCCATGGGCGGCGGTTCGGGCGGCAGTGGCCCCTCCGCTGCCGCGGAGAGCGGCGGCACGGAACGCCGCGAGCGCCCGCGCATCGACTGAGGCCCGCCCCCACGACCGCGAAGTGTCCCCGCGCCCCCGACCGGAGCGCGGGGACAGCCGCCCCACGCGCCCACGACCGGCCGCCCGCTGCCGAGCGAGCACCTCGGCCGCCCAGGCCGGCCGTCAGGCGGCGGCGCCGTGCGCCAGCCACCCGGGCAGCGCCTCCAACTCCGCCTGCCCCAGCGCCAGCAGCATCGCGTCCGCCGGGCTCGGCTCGAACGGCTGCCGCAGCAACGGCATCCCCGCCTCCTCCGGCGTCCGGTTCGCCTTGCGGTGGTTGTCCTGCGCACACGACGCCACCGTGTTCAGCCAGGTGTCCTGCCCGCCCCTCGACCGCGGCACCACGTGGTCCACGGTCGTCGCCCGGCCGCCGCAGTACGCGCACCGGTGCCGGTCCCGCACCAGCACACCCCGCCTCGACCACGGTGCTCGTCTTCGGAAGGGCACGCGCACGTACCTGCACAGCCGGATCACCCGGGGCGCGGGTATGTCGACCGCGGCTCCCCGCATCCGCAGTTCGGGGTGGGCCTGCTCGACGACGGCCTTGTCCTGGAGCACCAGAACGACGGCTCGATTCACAGTCACCGTCGACAGCGGCTCGAAGCTCGCGTTGAGTACCAGCGTGTCCCGCATACCTGCCCACCTCCCGTGTGCACCGGCCCACCCCCTGGCGGGCTGGGACCAACTCTGGCCGGGCACGCCGGGAGGGACAACGCAATATCCCTTCCCCCCGGGAGGGCGACCCGCGCGTCCCCCGAGACAAAAGTGCCCGCCCCCGATCACTTCCATGACCGAAGGCGGGCAAACGTCCGGTGAACGCCCGGCCGGCTGCTCAGCCCTGCGCGGGGTTCTCGTACTCGCCGATCAGCTGGGCCCGCGCGATGGCGTGGAACCGCAGGTTGAAGCCCACCACCGCGGGAGAGGCATCCGCATCCGGACCGAGCCGGTCCTGGTCCACGGCGTACACCGTGAACACATAACGGTGCGGTCCGTCCCCGGGCGGCGGCGCGGCACCCCCGAAGTCCTTCGTCCCGTAGTCGTTCCGCGCCTGCACCGCGCCCTCGGGCAGACCCTCGAACCTCCCGCTGCCCGCACCGGCGGGCAACTCCGTCACCGAGGCCGGGATGTCGAACACGACCCAGTGCCAGAACCCGCTGCCCGTCGGGGCGTCCGGGTCGTAGCAGGTCACGGCGAAGCTCCTGGTCTCGGCCGGGAAGCCCTCCCAGCGCAGGTGCGGCGAGGTGTTCCCCGCCGCGTGGACCTGAGCGTCCTTGAGCGTCGCCCCTTCCTGGACGTCGTCGCTCGTCACCGTGAAGGACGGCACGGGCGGATGGAAGTCATGGGGGAGCGGCCGCCTCTTGAGCTCGGTCACCTCGGTACCTCCTGATCGGTTCTGGGATGACTCGCGAGCAACGGAGTCACCGGTTCCAGAGCCTATAAGGGCTGTCCCGCACTCCCCGGCGGGCGCACGACGACAGCTCCGGCACCTCGCCGCGTTGTCGGATCACCCGAACACCCCCCGGTACGAGGACGACCCTCCGCCGTGCGATGCACCGCATCCGACGCCGCGCGCTGATCCACCGCGGATTACGCGACAGCCCTCAGAACCAGTTGCGCCTGCTGCCGACCTCGGAGATCCACTGGTGCAGATACGCCGCCCAGTCGGTCCCCTGGTAGTCGTGCAGACCCACCTGGAACGACCGGAACGTGTCGCTGCCCTCGCTGAACAGACCCGGCTTCTTGTCCATCTCCAGTACGACGTCCATCGCGTGCTCGTCGGCCACGAAGCTCAGCTCGACCTGGTTGAGGCCCCGGTACTGGGACGGCGGGTGGAACTCGATCTCCTGGTAGAACGGCAGCCGCTGGCGCGTGCCGCGGATGTGACCGCGCTCCATGTCCGCGTTCTTGAAGCGGAAGCCCAGACCGATGAAGGCGTCCAGGATCGCCTTCTGCGCCGGCAGCGGGTGCACGTTGACCGGGTCCAGGTCACCGGAGTCCACGGCGCGCGCGATCTCCAGCTCCGTGGTCACACCGATGTGCATGCCGCGCAGGGACTGCCCGTCGATCATCGTGACCGGCGTCTCCCACGGGATCTCGAGACCGAACGGCACGGCGTGCACGGCCCCCGCCTGCAGTTCGAAGGCACCACCGAGCCGCACCTTGGTGAACTCGACGTCCTGCTTGTACTCCTGGTCGCCGCTCTCCACCTCGACCCTGGCCTGCAGACCGACCGACAGCCCCTCGATCTGCTGGTTGACGGACCCGCCCTGGATGCGTACCTCGCCCTGGACGACACCGCCCGGCACGACGTTGTCCTCGTGCAGCACCGTCTCGACGGAAGCCCCGCCGGCCCCCAGGCTCGCGAGCAGCTTCTTGAACGCCATGACTCTCCCTCTACGTGTGGATCCCTGATCCCTGTAAACGCGCCCCGGCCGCGGCCGGTTCCGTGCCGCACCCTGGCAGGACGCGGGGCCCCCTGGCCACCCCGCGCGCACCGATCCCCCTGCACTACGCTCGGACGGCATGTTCGCGACCTCCGACCGCATGCCCCTGCCCAGGGAGTTCTTCGACCACGTGTACGTGTACTTCACCTATGGCGTGTCAAGGCGGTCAGCATGAACGTTGCGGATCTTGCTTACCCCGCTGAAGAAGTCGCCCCCAGACTGCTCGGCGCCATCCTCACCCACAAGACTCCCGAAGGAACCGTGAGCATCACGGTCACGGAGACCGAGGCGTACTCCGGCGCTGCCGACCCCGCCTCCCACGCCTACCGAGGCAGAACACCCCGAAACGCCGTCATGTTCGGACCCGCAGGACATCTGTACGTCTACCGGTCTCACGGTCTCCACTGGTGCGCCAACGTCGTCACCGGGGCAGACGGCATCGCCACAGCGGTCCTCATCCGGGCAGGCAGGGTCATCGAGGGGGAAGACCTGGCACGCAAGCGGCGAGGGGAGAGGGTCGAGAGTCCACGGCTTGCCCGAGGTCCGGGAAACTTCTGCCAGGCTCTTGGCATCACGGGCGAGCACAACGGCGCGGACCTCCTGACAGGTACCTCGGTCGTGTTGTCCGAGGGCGAGCCTGTACCTGCCGCGCTCATCCAGGTTGGTCCTCGGGTAGGTGTGAGCAAGGCCCACGACTGGCAGCACCGGTTCTATCTTGCCGGTGATCCGACGGTCTCGGCGTACAGGCTGAGCCCGAGAGCCAAGCCGTCCGCCGGATCCTGAGCCGCTGTGCGCCTTGCTCCCGGCTCGCCGGTGGAACCGACTCGGCAACGCGACCCAATGCACGTTGTTGCATGAACTGGGGGGCGAGGGAGGCGCACAGAAGCTCTCAGGGATGTCCGGTTCTTCCTGGCCGAGTACGACGATGGGACCTGCCCGACTTGCGTCAGACAGGGCCCATGCTCACTGAGCGCCGGCACCAGGCTCGGCCCTCGTGACCGGATCAGGGGTTCCGGAACGTGATCCGGCAGTGCTCGGCCTTGAAGCTTCGGACCCCTCGACCGCGCGGCATCAGCTCGACCCGCTCGCAGACCTGCGTGACGACGGTCCGCACGTAGTCGATGCGGTCGGGGTCCTCGTAGTCCAGTTCCTCCCACAGGTACTCGATGTCGCCCAGGTCGACGCGCACCCGTTTCGCTGCCAGGTCTGCCAGCTCGGCCCGGATCTTGGTCAGGTCGGCGTCACACCTGCCGATACCCGTCCGCAGGGTCGACGCGTCGATATCCCCTACGGCGAACATCTCCGCCAGAGCGGTGCGCCTCCCGGATGCGGCAGTCTCCTCGGCCAGCAGTTCGGCCTCTCGCTCCTCGGCTGCGGCATCCGTGGCCGGTGCCGCGTTCCCTCCTCCGCCTTGTCGATGACCTTCCGGACAACGAGGGAGTCAAGAGCATCTGCCGGGCAGGTGATACATCGGCCACCTGAACAGGTGTAGATGCGGTATCGCTCGCCTGCCGCGGTTTTCTTGCTCCACCCCTGAGTGGCGACCGCCCGACATTTCGAGCAGCGGACCACGCCGGACAACAGGGCCTTGCGCTTGCCGCCGCCGCCCGTGTTGCGCTCGGGGTCGCTCAGGTAGCTGACCACGGCCCGGAACACGCCCTCGGAGACGATCGCCTCCCAGTTGCCCGCGCCGGTCTCCTCGGTCAGCCGCACGCGCTTCCCGTCCGGCCTCTCGACCCACTGCGAGTACGTCTGGATACCCGCGTTCCGCGGCTTCAGGAGGACACCCCGAAGGTTCGAGCTGCGCCACTCGTTGCCGTGCGGTGAGAGCAGTTCACGAGCGTTCCAGTCCTTCGCGATGGACCAGAGGGAGACACCGGTCAGGACATCCCGGTACGCCTGCCGTAGGGCTTGCGCCTCTGCCTCACGATGCCTGCCGTCACGCTCGAAGCCGAACGGGCGAGTACTCCAGAAGGGCCTCCCCGACTCTCTGCGGCGCTGGTGTCCGAGCATCTGACGCTCTACTCGCATCTCGGTCTCGTTGCGAGCCACAACAGCGCCTATGCGAGCAGCGAGCCGGCCGGACGGGGTGGACAGGTCGAGCACTCCCGGAGCCTGTGCGGCGGCCAGCGTGACGCCGGTCGCCTCGGCCAGGTCCACCAGGTCCTCAAGATCCCAGGGGGTGCGGTACATGCGGTCGTAGTGGCGAGACACGATGGCGTCTGCCCTGCCGTCCTGCACCAGAGCCTTGACGCGCTCCCACTCGTCGCTTCGCTCGGCTCCCCGCTTGGTGGAGGCCGACGTGTCCTTCTCGACGATCACGGCTACGACGGACCAGCCGTTCCGGTCGCACAGCGCCTGACTCAGCTCGACCTGCTGTGTCAGGTTCCCACCCTTGGACTCTTCGCCCCTCGGGGTGGGGCTGAGCCTGGCGTAGATGATCGCTCGCACTGCATGTCTCCTGCTTGTCGTTGCCTTGCCGATGGAAACGACACACGTGCTTGGTGGGTCACCTACGGCATGTGGCACTGCATGAACCTGGTCTGCGGACCGCAGGGTCGGGCGAGCGCGGTTCTGCTGCGGGCCGGCGAGATCGTCGAGGGCGCCGAGCTGGCCCGTGTCCGCCGGACGTCGGCCCGCAACGACAAAGAACTGGCCAAGGGCCCCGCCCGTCTGGCCACGGCGCTCGACGTGGACCGGGCCCTCGACGGCACCGACGCCTGCGCCACCGGCGAGACACCCCTGCGCGTCCTCACCGGCACGCCGGTTCCGTCCGGCCAGGTGCGCAACGGTCCGCGCACAGGGGTGGCCGGAGACGGGGGCGTGCAGCCCTGGCGCTACTGGATCGCCGACGACCCGACGGTGAGCCCCTACCGGGCTCATGCGCCGAGGCGGCGTAGAGGTTGACTTGGGCGGGCGAGGTGCGTAACGTAGCCCAAGCCGCTGAACCGGGTACGGCGATCGCCTGCAGCCGGAGCGGCCAACCCACTACTCACAGTCACCCCTCGGCGGGGTCGCTTCGGACGTGCACGCACATCCGAATACGAACTCGCGGACCTCGATTATGAATCGAGCCGGGGAATCGGCTAACGTAGTGAATGTCGAAAGGGCGACGGCGGAAGCCGGAAACTCAGCGGCATATCCCGCCGGCCGGGAATCGGATCGCCAAGATCTGATAGAGTCGGAAAAACCGAAGGGAAGCGCCCGGAGGAAAGCCCGAGAGGGTGAGTACGAAGGAAGCGTCCGTTCCTTGAGAACTCAACAGCGTGCCAAAAGTCAACGCC